>JARFQM010000467.1 GCA_029287755.1 Desulfofustis sp.
ACGTGGCAGCCCAGGGGACCGATGGATGGAAGCCGGAAGTCGCCCAGCGCAACATGGAGCAGATCCTTACCGCCCAGAACAACAAGGTCGATGCAGTCGTCGCTTCAAATGACGGCACCGCCGGCGGGGTGGTGGCCGCTCTGACTGCCCAGGGAATGGAAGGCATCACCCCGGTTTCAGGACAGGACGGTGACCATGCCGCCCTGAACAGGGTTGCGCGCGGATTGCAGACCGTTTCGGTGTGGAAAGATGCGCGGGAACTGGGCAAAGCTGCCGCCAAAATCGCGGTTGACCTGGCCAACGGAAAAACTCCGTCGGGCACCATCAAATGGTCCGGCGGCGCCAAAGGTGTCGAGATGGATGCCATTCTCCTGGCGCCGGTGCCGATCACCAAAGACAAGCTCAATGTGGTAGTGGAGGCTGGCTGGATCAAGAAAGACGTACTCTGCCAGGGTGTTGAGGGGAACTGCCCGTAACCGCCGTTCCAACCAGATCGAGTCGGGGGCACTTTTCCTGGTGCCCCCAAATTTCTTGAAGCAATTCGACGATACCTGTTGTAGATAAAAATATTGAGACTACTGAGCCTTTTGCAAAACTAAGATTGTCGTTCAAAATCAAACCATGCAAGAAATTTTACCACAGGCATATGATTGATATTCCGAGGAAAAAATTTTAAGCATAACCCAGAGTGTGGGCGAAAAGATGGTTTTGCAAATGGCTCTAGCTGAAACCTTTTAGACAACCCAGCACCCGGCATCGTTATGGATCCCCAGCCCGAACAGGTTACCAAGACCCCGGTTTTCCGCCGGCTCAGCTCGGAACTCGAGATTGACACCCGCATGCTGGCCATGATCGGTGCGCTGATCATTATCTGGGTCGTCTTGACCGTGCTCACCGACGGTATATTCTTCACTGCCAGAAACCTCTATAATCTCGCTGTCCAGACCAGTGTCGTGGGCATCATGGCCACCGGGATGGTGCTGGTAATCGTGGCCCGGCACATAGACTTATCGGTCGGCTCCCTGATGGGCTTCACCGGGATGGTCATCGCCTATCTGCAGGTGCATGTCTTTACTCTGGGTGCCGCCTGGAACTGGCCTTTGACCGTTGTCTGCGGACTGGCCCTGGGTGCGCTGGTCGGCCTCTGGCAGGGCTGGTGGGTGGCCTATCGGGGGGTACCGGCCTTCGTGGTAACCCTGGGCGGGCTCCTCATTTTCCGCGGCGGTGCCTACCTGGTGACCGACGGCAGGACGGTGGCTCCCATGGATAAGACCTATCAGCTTCTCGGCGGGGGCATCAACGGTTCGATTGGCGCCACCTGGAGCTGGATATTTGGCGGCGTCTGTATTCTGCTGATGATACTCGGCACCTTCAGGAACAGGGCCCGCAGAAAGAAATATGGCTTTCAGCCCAAAGCCCGCTGGGCCGAACTGGTCATGCTCCTGATCGGCATCGGCCTGGTCTGCGGGTTCGTCATGGTAATGAACTCTTATTACAAGCCCCGCACCGAGATTCCACGGGGTATTCCCATTCCGGTGCTTATCCTCATCGGAGTGGTGGTGATCATGACGCTGCTCGCCAAGGTCACCAAGTTCGGACGCTACGTCTTCGCCATCGGGGGCAACCCTGAGGCCGCCGAACTCTCAGGAATCAACGTGGCCCGGGTCACCATGTTCATCTTCATGGTTATGGGTATTCTCTGCGGAATTGCCGCGGTGATTACCACCGCCCGGCTCAACGCCGGCGCCAACTCGATGGGCACGATGGCAGAATTGAACGTCATTGCCGCTGCGGTCATCGGCGGCACCTCCCTGGCCGGAGGAGTCGGCACCATCGCCGGCGCCATCCTTGGAGCGGTGATTATGCAGTCGCTTGAATCGGGCATGGTGCTCATGGGGGTTACCAGCGCCATGCGCCAGGTTGTCATTGGACTGGTGCTGGTCCTCGCCGTCTGGTTCGACGTTATATACAATAAAAATAAACGGTAGGGGCAGCTGTGAATAGTCAAGTTCCGCTCGTTGAGATGCGCAACATCCACAAACGGTTTGGCGGGGTTCATGCGGTGCAGGGCGTTTCCATAGACCTGATGCCCGGGGAAGTGGTCGGTGTGCTCGGTCACAACGGCGCAGGCAAAACTGTGCTGATGAAGTCCCTGTCCGGTGCCATACCCTGTGATGAAGGCGATATACTGATCAGTGGCCAGAAAGTCGATATCAGGCGTCCCCGTGACGCCCGTCACCATGGTATTGAAACCATCTACCAGACCCTGGCTCTGTCAGACAATCTCGACGCCCCGGCCAACCTGTTTCTCGGCCGCGAAATCATGACTTCTTACGGGACACTCGATGACGGGGCCATGGAAAACGAAGCCCGTAAGGTGATCCAGCGCCTCAACCCCAATTTCACCAACATCAAAGACCCCGTTCGCAACATGTCGGGCGGGCAACGGCAGTCGGTGGCCATTGCCCGAGCCATCTATTTCAATGCCAAGATACTGATCATGGATGAACCAACCGCCGCCCTCGGTCCCCATGAGACGGCCATGGTCGCCGAACTGATCAAACAGCTGAAGAGCGAGGGGATCGGTATTTTTCTCATCAGCCACGATCTGCATGATGTCTTCGACCTGGCAGACCGGGTATCGGTTATCAAAAACGGCAAACTTGTCGGTACCCAGCTGACCAGCCAGGTCACCAAGGACGAGGTGCTGGGAATGATAATTCTCGGTAAGAATCCCGGCCAGAAAGAAGCCGCCTAGCAGCGGGTTGTTTAGCGCTGCCCTGCCGCCCCATCGCCCGTCTTAGGTACCCGCCTGTTCCAGGAATTTCTGCCAGACCGCTTCCAGGGTCAGATCAGCCAGATCCTCACTTTCCAGCCACGTGAAGCGGGTGTGCTGGATGCCGGTGGTCTGCGCTGGCGTATGGCCGCCGTACAAAGCAAGTCCGCGGCAGCCCAGATGGGCGGCGATATGGGTCGGACCGGTGTCGTTGCCGATCACAAACGCAGCCTGCTGAGCCACGCCCGCCAAGGCGAAATAGTCGAGATAGCCATCCTTCGAGACCAGCGTTTTACCGGGTATGGCATGGTACTGATCCATTTCTGCCGGCCCCGGGACGGTGACCGGCTGCAGGTCGTGCTCGATCAGCCGCTGGGCCAGCTGCTCGAACCGTGGCCAGCGCTTGGCACCATGGGCCGCAGAAGCTCCCGGAATCAGCAGTACAAAGCCCGGTTCCACTCCATGTTGATCAAGCAGCTCATCGGCCTTATCGACCATCCAGGACAGATCGCAACGCCGGGTGTGAGTGGCGGGAATCCCTGCCAGGCGCAGATGAGCATGAAAGTGGTCCGCCGCGCAACGATCACCTGGTCGTTTCAGAAACACCTCGCAGCCCTCCACATCGCCGAGCCACCAGGTGGGGGGGAAAAGGTAGCGATGGTAAAACCGTGTTCTGCCCACCTGCTGCAGATCATACACCCGGTCAAAAGATCTCTGCTGCAGTCTCTTTCGAAGTGCCAGAATCTGCGCCAGGTGATAGCGCGGCGCTCTCGGATCTATGAAGACCTCATCCACCCAGGGACAGCGCTCCATGTAGATGCGGTAGGATGGCGTGGTCATCACGGTGAGACGGTCGTCGGGATGAAAATTTCTAATATCCCGGATAGCCCCGTCGGCCTGGACCAGATCACCCAGGGCGCTGAGCTTGATGATCAGAATGTCGGCCATCAATACGCTTCGTAAGATTTCTCCTCGATCAAATCGGAGCCGAGCAGACGGTTGATCCTGAGCTTGATTTCCGCCCGTCTGTCGTTGGTTTTGTAGACCGCGCGGGCAAGCGCAATAAACGTTTCGGAGAAGTCTTTGTCGCGCTCGCAGGCACGGATATCGTCTTCTATGTCCCAGAGCGACTCATTGGTGCGCCGCAACTCATCAATCAACACCTGCAAGGGTGCGCCCGGCAGCTGGGCACCGCGACACACTTGGCGCAGGGCCTCGAGTTCCTTATTGATATTTTCCAGCTTCTGGGGGGCGTCGATACGGGCCTGCTTGATCTCCAAAATAGTCAATTTGTCAAACAGCTCACCCCAGGAAACGGGAATTTTCACCACCATAATGATCCTCCATTGCGCGAGCCGATGATTATACTTGTCATCTATGGGGCATTAAAGTTTTACTATTGAGCCTTTTGCAAAACTAAGATTGTCGTTCAAAATCAAGGCCTGCGAGAAATTTTACCACAGGCATATGATTGATATCCCGAGGATAAAATTTTGAGCATAAGGCAGAGTTTGGGCGAAAAGACCGTTTTGCAAATGGCTCTATTCATAGCGACATGAGTTCAAAACGCCCCGTCAGGCAAGGCTGGCGAGGAACCGGCAGGGGCCCTGCCGCAGCAAGTGCCCCAGCCTGCGTTGACGGCTTGGACGTACGCCGCTGTCTATGCTGGACAAATGGATCCATACCATATATCTACAAACCTGTCTGCTGCAACCCGGCAATCGGTTTAACTCTGTGCGGTTATTATTTCATGTACCTTGCCACCCTGACCAGAGGTCAGAAAAAACATTACCAGATTCGCCGCTCGATACCCGGGGCTGACCATCGCTACCGGGACTTTAAGGTAGTGTTTGACCTGGGCGACGATCCCGGACGCTACATCGAGAATCTTACCGACGATATCTGCTATTTTTCCGAGGAATTGGCAGAAGGGCTGCAGCGGGAGACCTCTGAGGACGCATCTCTTATCCTCGAAGAGCTGCTCTGGGATTTTCTGCCCGCCGAAGAGCGCATCCGCCTGGAAATATTCCGTCATCGCGGGAAAGCGCGGGTATCGTCCCTGTCGGCAGAGGAGCGAACAGCGATAGACAGAGATATTCATCTGTTTGATCGCCGCCGCCTCTATTACCTGCGCTACGGCGCGGTAGAGCAGAGCCGCATCTTCAGGCTCAACCCCAAACTCTACCGCCCACTGCTCAACAAGTGTCGCGACGAGCGCGAATTCTACCTCATGGACCTGGAAAAAGCGCTGCAGCACAATGAACTCAAAACCTATGTCTTTGCCATTTTCGATCTCCAGCGCCATTTTACCGAGTCGTTTTCGGCAACCATGCCTGAGGCGCTGGACCAGGTGGATATAGCCGATTTTTTCATCGAGGAAATCTGTTCACTGAACAGTGACAAAAATTTCTGGCGCGCAGGTGACGGGGGTGCGAACCTGCATGATCACCTGATCCGTTACCTGATAATGTTCTTTGATCACGGCTATGGCCGGCGATCGTTGTTCGACGACTTCGTCCGGGAATTCATGGGGCGCCACCGGGCCTTTTCCTGGCCGGATAAAAAACCGGCGGTAAGCACCGGCCAGGCGGAGAAAATTTTTCAGATGAAATGGCAGAAGCTGCAGAAAATGAGCCGCCGGGAACTGATCCGCCTTTATCGACAACGAGCCAAGGAACTCCATCCTGACAGCGGCGGCAACCACGAGGAGTTCATTCAGCTCAACGGTGCCTACGCCTCTCTTCTGGCCAGAAAGAAATGAGATCGAGTTGAGGAGAAACCGACAATGATAAGGTCCTTGGCCGCCGAACTATATCGGGCCCAGCAGAAAGTGCACAAACTGCAGGAACAGCTTGAAAAAGCACCACTTGCACAGAAGGAAGGGCTCAGGCGGGAGTTGCGCAGCGCCGCCGCCGAATGCAATCAGTTACGGCGGCTGGTCGAGGCCAAGAAGCAGCGGCCGCTATTCAAGACCAGCCACAAGAAAGACCCCGGATTCTAGGCTCGTTGAGCTCTGTTCTGCGTCCTCAATCCACCAGGATATCTAATTGAGGAGTGTCACTCCCCGGGCGTCGATCCCCACGGCCACTTCCTGTAAAACCTGGTAGGGACGGGCAGTGAACTCCCGCTCGTCGAGCAGCACCTGAAGCTTCGGGCCAATATCGACCGTTATTCTGATTTTGGAGTTTTCCCAGGTCAGCGCTATGACCCTTCCTACTATCCCGCTGCCCGTGCTGTTCTTCTGCTGCACAGGACCGAGTCTCACCTGCGCGGGATCTATATGGGCCCGCATCTGCCGATTTTCCCCGGCCAGTCCGTCGGGATCGCTAAAGGGGAGCAGATGATCACCTAAACAACATTGCAGCTCATCGCCGCGTCGCTCCAGCCTGACCCCAAAGATATTTTCTTCCAGATTTTTTGACAGGCGCCCATTCTGCAAGAGCAGCGTCCGGTGGGCAAGCTGCCTGCTCTGGGACAGGTAGTGGGTTGAAAAGATAATTGTTGTATGCCTGACGCTGTTGGCCTGGGAAAGAATCTTCAGGATAATCTCCTGGTGCTCACGGTCAACGTTGGCGGTCGGCTCATCGCAGAGCAGCACCTTGGGATCCAGAGCCAGAGCCCGGGCCAGAGCCACCCGCTTGACCTCGCCGCCGGAAAGACCGTGCACATCCCGCTGGGCAAAATCGGCCATGGTCACGCGCTCCAGGGCATACTCGATTCTGCGCCTGCGTTCTTGCAGGGGAATCTTTCGCACCTTCAGCCCAAACTCAACGTTTCTCCAGACACTGCCGGAAAAAAGTATCGGGTTCTGATCGACCAGCACCACCTGGCGACGCAGCCTGGTCAGGGTCGCGTGATCGTAACTGACCGCTGACGATTGAAAGCACAGCTGGCCGCTGCTGGGCTGGTCAAGAAAGGCGAGTTGGTTGAGCAGGGTCGTCTTGCCGGCCCCGTTGGGACCGATGAGCGCATAAATTCTGCGGGCCTCGAAGGACAGCGAATCGATCTCCAGAACCTTTCGGGAGCCGAAGGTTCTGGTCACCTTGGTAAGGTCATAGAGCATCTGATTTGAGACGCCCCTGCAGAAAGTGAAAGACCAGGTTGACGAGGAAGGCAAAGGTCATCAGTACCAGCCCCAGGGCCACGGCCAGAACGAATTCCCCCTTGTCATACTCCAGGGCCATTGCCGTGGTCATGGTCCGGGTGAAGCCCTTGGCGTTGCCTCCCAGCATCATCGAAATGCCGACCTCGGCAATCACCCGCCCGAAAGCGGCGATCAGGGCCGCCATGATGCCGAACCGGGCTTCCAGAAATATCACCCAGCCCATCTGATAATAAGTGGCACCAAGGGTCAGCGCCGTCTTTCGGTAGCGCTGATCTATCCTGCTGATGGCGGCTATGGTCAGGGTGGTGACGACCGGCACGATCAGTATGATCTGACCGATGATGATGGCTTTCTGGGTATAGAGAAGTTCGAGCGGTCCGAAAATGCCGCGCCTGGAGATCAGCGAATAGACCACCAGGCCGATGACCACGGTCGGCAGTGCGAGCAGTGTATTCAGGCAGGTCATGATGAGTCGTTTGCCGCGGAAGGTGTTGAAGGCGATGAAAAAGCCTGCCGGCAGACCAAAAAGCGCGGCAAAAAGCGTCGAAAAAAAACTGACGTTGAGCGAAACCCCCACAATTTCCAAGAGTTCAGGATCAAAGGAAAGCAGAAGCAGCAGGGCTGACTTGAGACTGTCGACGAGTAGATCCAATTCAACACCA
>JARFQM010000042.1 GCA_029287755.1 Desulfofustis sp.
TCTATAGGTAGGACAACAATTAACTTTGAAGGATTCTTATCATGACCGATACCCAGGCTCCCGTCATCGAAGCACTGACCGGGTCGTTTCTGATCTCAACCCCGCAGATGCCTGATCCCAGGTTCGAGGAACAGGTTATACTTATCTGCGCTCACAGCGAAGAGGGTGCCATGGGAGTTGCGGTCAACAAACCAAATCCCTACTTCAGTCTTGAGGAGATCCTCAGAAGCGCTCATCTTGACGTCCCTGATACCCCGCTGCCGCCGGTTTACATAGGTGGGCCTGTTGAACTCGAATCGGCCTTCGTGCTTTATCGTTCAGAGTATCAGGTGGAACATCAACTCGAGATCAAAGAAGGTCTGGCGCTGTCGCGTGAATCGAGAATTCTCGAGGATATCAGCAGAGGCAGCGGCCCGGCTGATTATCTCTTTCTCCTCGGCTATGCCGGCTGGGGTCCCGGCCAACTGGAAGCGGAGCTGCTTGCCGATGGCTGGCTCAGCCTGCCGGCCAACGACTCAATCATTTTTGAAATCGAAAACCAGGAAAAGTGGCGGACAGCAGCGCTGCTCTATGGTATAGACATCTCGACCCTCGGCGATATGGCTGGCTACGCCTAGAATAGGAACCAGGCTAGTCGTTGACCTCAGAGCCATTTGCAAAACGATCTTTTCGCTCAAACTCTGCGTTATGCTCAAAATTTTATCCTCGGAATATCAATCATATGCCTGTGGTAAAATTTCTCGCATGCCTTGATTTTGAACGAAAATCTTAGTTTTGCAAAAGGCTCATCATTTAGCCATTTTTCGAAAGCTAGTCCTGAGTTCAATTTTCCCCAAACCGATTTATAAATCCATTAGACGACAGCTTCTGATAAAAGCATATGGTAAGTTCGTACCTCTATGTCTGATCAAAAGAAAATATTTCAGTGGACCCAGTGCGGGTTCTGCTGCCACGGCGATACGACCGTATCGCTTGATGAAAGTGATCAGCAGCGGATGGCGGCGGAGCTCGATTTGCCTGTCCGCGAGGTTGCCGGCACCTACTGGAGAACGACCGGCTCTATCATACAGATGAAAACCGTGCAGGGGCACTGCATCTTTTATGATGAGGGCTGCACCGTCTATCACGGCCGCCCCTGGCGCTGTGCCCAATGGCCGCTGGTTCCAGCCCTGCTGGACGACGAGAATAATTTTCTCATCATTCGCGAATCATGCCCGGGGATCAACAGGGAGTTGAGCTACCAGGAATTCAGAGAGATATTGGCGCGGCTGATCGGCAGCGAACCACAATAACTGCTGCCAGCCATGAAACTGGAAATTCTGCTGCTCAACAAAACCAAAGAATCTTACCTGCAGCAGGGCATCGGTGATTATCGGAATCGACTGAGACGATTCATCCCGGTAGAACTTGTCGAGATCAAAGTTAAAAAACTTTCGGCCCGAAGCGATTCGGAAATCAGGGCTTATGAGAGTTCATTGCTTAATCGTCGACTGACGCAGGGCAGCTACAGGATCGTCTTGGACAGTCGCGGCAAGCAGCTGAGCTCGGAGACCTTCGCCTCCTTTTTGTCGGAGCTTGAGCACCGGGCGGTGCAGACGGTCAGCTTCATCATAGGCGGGCCGCTCGGCCTGGATGATGAGCAACTGCACAAGGCCGACACAGTCTTGTCTCTGTCGGCCATGACCTACACTCATGACATGACCCGCCTGATCCTGCTCGAGCAGCTCTACCGGGCATATACGATAAAAGCCGGGACCAGTTATCATAAATAGGGGGTCAGGTACACATCATAGCGGCTGCTCTTGGCGGTGACCGTATAGGACGGTTTTCTATGATCCAGCGGTCCTGCTTTGGCAGGCCTCTTGACCGCCACCCTGTGGCGTGCCTTTTCAAGGGCTGCGCTGAGCAGTTCTGAACCATCGTAATCGTCGCCCACCAGCTCCCGCAGCACTCTCATTCTCAGTTTGTTGAGTGGCGATTTGGGCCGCGACGGATACATGGGATCGAGATAGACGGTGTCGTATGAACTTTCAGAGAAATTGAGATAGTCGATGGTGTCGGCAAGTTTGAGGGTCACACGCTGATCGAAGATCTGGCGGACTTCCTCGTTTTCCCTGGCTCGGGAAATACCATCGGCCAGCAGCGCCCAGATTACCACCGAGCGTTCAATCATCAGCACCCGGCAGCCAAGGGTGGCGAGCACGAAACCGTCCTCACCGAAGCCGGCGGTCCCATCCAGCACCGCTGGCCGATAGCCAGGTTTTATTCCTGCTGCCCTGGCCAGCGGCTGATTGATCCGGCGGTCGCGGCGGAATCGGTAGTAGGCAGGGCCCGATAGAAAATCGACCGAAAGCGAGGCTGTTGCAGGGCCTGCCTGCGAATCTAATTCCAACCGTGAATTCCGATAGGTGAGAACATGGCTGAAGCGCTGGTCTGGCGCATCGATCAACGGCAGGTTGAGCCGTTCTGCCAAAGCAAATAAATAGGAAGCGTTTTCAGGTGTGGCGATATCGGCTCTGACGGCGATCTGAGGTTTGATATCCATACAAAAATGATTTAAGAAGAAGGGTGACAACCACTACCCGCCTTTGCAGCATAACTACAGGATCCAGTAAGGCAATGGAAAATAATGATGTTCAGGTGATAGCCATCATTCCCGCCCGCTATAAATCGAATAGATTTCCCGGTAAACCGCTGGCTCTGATCAGCGGAAAACCGATGATTCAGCATGTGGTCGAGCGGGCTCGAGAGGTTGATTTGCTTACTCAGGTGGTGGTCGCCACTGACGACAGCCGCATCGCCGACTGCGTGGAATCGTTTGGCGGCGAATTCGTGATGACAAGAGACGATCATGTTTCGGGCACTGATCGGCTCGCCGAAGCGGCGGCAGCCTTGGGCGTCTCCGATAATGATATCGTCGTCAATATCCAGGGCGACCAGCCGCTCTTTCCGCCGGAAATAATCGAACAGGTGACCCGCCCCCTGCTTGAAGATCCCGAATTACCCATGTCTACCCTGATTTATAAAATAGTCAGAAAAGAAGAAATCAATGATCCCAACCATGTAAAAACCGTATTTGACAGAGATCACAACGCCCTTTACTTCAGCCGCTCGGCAATACCGTTTCAGAGAAATCCCGAAGAGGGGACGCCCACCTATTACAAGCATCTCGGTGTCTATGGCTACCGGAAAAATTTTCTGCTCGCCGTGGTGGGGTTGCCGGAGGGAGAATGGGAACATTTTGAAAAGCTCGAGCAGCTCCGCGCCCTTGAATTCGGCTACCGAATCAAGGTTGTACTGACCGCGCACGACTCGGTGGAGGTTGATACCCGAGAGGAATTGAGCAGGGTGGAAGAGTTAATCAACGGTAATGGCTAGAGTCGCTATGGTTGATCACCCTTCATATATTTATCTTACCGAAAAGGAACATGGCCTGCTCGAATCTCTCAAGAAAAGGACTATTTCCTCGTTTGATCTGCTTCCTCATTACGATATGCGGGAAAAGCTGGTG
>JARFQM010000178.1 GCA_029287755.1 Desulfofustis sp.
CAGCCGATGGCGCACTGGACGGTCTTCTGTTTGTGTCTTCGGGGTTGGGCGGAATGAGCGGGGCCCAGCCCAAGGCGGCCAAAATCGCCGGGGCGGTCTCGATTACAGCCGAGGTTGACTATTCCCGAATCAAGACACGGCGCGAACAGGGCTGGGTGGACGTGGTTTCCAATGACCTCGAAGAAGTGGCTTCACTGGCCCAAAAAGCGGCGGCACACAAGGACAACACCTCAATCGCCTATCACGGCAACGTTGTTGATCTCTTGGAATTCCTTGCCGACAAGAGCATTAACGTCGACCTGCTCTCAGACCAGACCTCCTGCCATGTGGTCTATGACGGAGGGTATTGTCCCCAGGGCATCACCTTTGAAGAACGCACCCGCCTCCTTGCACAAGACCGGAAAACCTTCATCAAAACAGTTAACCAAAGCCTCAAAAAGCACATCGAAGCAGTAAAAAAACTCGTTGACCAGGGTTCCTATTTCTTCGACTATGGGAACGCATTTCTGAAGGCGGTTTTTGACGCTGGAGTGACGGAGGTTTCCCGAAACGGTGTTGATGATAAAGACGGCTTTATCTATCCGTCTTATTTCGAGGACATTATGGGGCCCATTTTCGATTACGGCTATGGCCCGTTTCGCTGGGTCTGCCTGAGCGGCCGACCGGAAGACCTTGATAAAACCGACAGGGCCGCCATGGCGTGTATAGATCCGGACCGTCGCAGTGAAGACCGGGACAACTATATCTGGATACGGGATGCAAAAAAGAATAGGATGGTTGTCGGCAGTCAGGCCAGGATACTCTATTCAGATGCGAGGGGGAGAGTTTCCATTGCCTTGAAATTCAACGAAATGGTAAGACGTAACGAGATCGGTCCGGTTATGCTGGGCAGGGATCATCATGACCCGGGCGGAACTGACTCCCCGTTTCGTGAAACAGCCAATATCAAAGACGGCAGCAACGTATGCGCCGACATGGCAACGCACTGCTTTACGGGCAATGCGGCACGCGGTATGTCCCTGGTTGCGCTGCACAACGGAGGGGGAACGGGTATCGGCAAGGCCATTAACGGTGGTTTCGGCCTGGTGCTCGACGGCAGTGACCGAGTTGATGCCGTCATCCGTTCGGCAATGAACTGGGACGTAATGGGCGGGGTGGCGCGCAGAAACTGGGCCAGAAATGAAAACGCGATGGCGGTCGCTGTCGAATACAACAGGCTGAATGAAAGCCGTGATCAGATTACAATCCCCTATCTCGTGGAAAACGGCCTGGTGGAGAAATCGGTTGCAGAATTGTTCTCAAGTAAAGAATAGGAGAATACTGGTGAGATAATCATGTCAACAGAGCTCTTTGTAAACGCGAGAATTTTCACTCCCATAGATTCTGGAGGACCGTCCGCAGGGAAACGGCAGGGGGAACTAGCCTATTTTGACAAGGGTGCAATCCTGGTCAAAGAGGGACTGATAGCGAAAATCGGCGATGAAAAAAGTGTGCTGGCCGCTCTCACCAGTGAAGAACAGGCCCATGCGTATGATTGCGCCGGAAAGTGTGTCGTCCCTGGGTTTGTCGATCCTCACACGCACAACTGTTTTGCAGCCCTGCGGGAGAACGAATTCGAGCTGAGAATTGGTGGTACACCCTATCTCGAAATACTGCGCCGCGGTGGCGGTATCCTCTCCTCCGTCAAGTCAGTCGCAGCAGCCGACGTAGAGATGCTGGCAGCCACAACGGAGAAACAAATACGTCGGGCGCTGAAGCTTGGAACCACGACGATGGAGATCAAGAGCGGGTACGGACTCGATACAGAGAACGAACTGAAGATGCTCGATGCCATTCACATCGCTGCCGGGCGGACCCCGATCGACAGTGTGGCAACCTTTCTTGGTGCGCATGCTATTCCCGGCGAGTTCAAGGATCGATCAGACGATTTCATATCCCTGATCATCGAGGAGATGCTGCCGGCCGTGAAAGCGCAGGGAATCGCTGAACATTGTGATATCTTCTGCGAGGAGGGGGTCTTTTCAATCAGTCAGGGGCGCACGCTCCTCTCAGCCGCACTCGAGGCCGGGCTGAAGATAAAACTCCACGCTGATGAGGTCCACGATCTGGGCGGGGCTGGGCTGGCTGCAGAGTTGCAGGCACTTTCTGCGGATCACCTCCTTGCGGCCGGTGATGACAACCTTGATGCCATGGCTGAGGCCGGAGTTGTCGCCACGCTCCTTCCGGCCACGGCATATAGCCTGAGAAAACCCTACGCACGGGCCAGGACAATGATTGAGAAAAATCTTCCGGTCGCCTTGGCAACTGATTGCAACCCTGGCTCGAGTTACACCGAATCAATGCCGTTTGCCATTGGACTCGGTATTATGAACATGCTCATGACCCCGGCGGAGGCCCTCACCGCGGCGACGCTCAACAGTGCTTATGCCATAGATATGGCCGACAAGGTGGGCAGTCTCGAAACAGGCAAGCAGGCTGATTTCGTCCTTCTCGATGGTCAGTCACCTGCGATCCTCGCCTACCAT
>JARFQM010000148.1 GCA_029287755.1 Desulfofustis sp.
TCCGCTTGAAGAAAGAGCTGAGTAACTATTACGGCTCTCCTCAGATCATCGGAGAAAGCAAACCAATGCAGGTGGTTTTCAGCCTGCTCGAGAAGATCAGCAGGACAGAGTCGACAGTGTTGATTCTTGGTGAATCAGGGACCGGAAAGGAACTGGTGGCCTCGACCATCCATTTTCAAAGCAGCAGAAGAAACAAGCCGATTGTGCGAGTGAATTGTGCAGCCCTGCCGGATGACCTGATAGAAAGTGAGTTGTTTGGCTACGAAAAAGGGGCTTTCACCGGCGCCGCCGCCCAAAAGCCCGGCCGCTTTGAAATGGCTGAGGGCGGCTCAATTTTCCTGGATGAAATCGGGGACCTGCCCGCTCTGACTCAAACAAAGATATTGCGGGTACTGGAAGAGCGCACCTTTGAGCGGCTGGGGGGCACCACCTCGGTTACCGCCGATGTCAGGATCATCACCGCAACCAACAAAAATCTTGAAAA
Source organism: Desulfofustis sp. (assembly GCA_029287755.1). The sequence goes on from JARFQM010000148.1 coordinate 485, forward strand.
AGAAGTTCACCAGGGCAAATTTCGTGAAGACCTCTATTACCGTTTAAATGTCATACCGATTGAACTGCCCCCGCTGCGTAAGAGAACAGAGGACATTCCTCTTCTCATGGATGCTTTCAGCAGGAAAATCAATGATCAGATGGGTACGGCGGTCTCCTTTTCTCCTGAGGCAATTGAAGCGATGATGCGCTATCCCTTTCCCGGCAACGTGCGGGAACTTCTGAACGTGATCGAACGGTGCATTGCCCTTTCTGACAGCGAGGCTGTTCAACCCGCCGACCTCCCGGTGCACATTGCCAAATTACGCCATGAAAAAACCGTACTTGCCACCCTCCAGGAAATCTCGGCAGAGGCAGAGCGAGAGCACATCAGGCGCATTCTGCAGATTACCAAAGGCAATCGTTCAAAAGCTTCTGAAATTCTGGGGGTAAGCAGGAAAACTCTCTGGGAAAAGATCAATCTGCATAAGCTGGATATCTGATTTTTTGATCACCCATGTAAAATTTCACCCTCGTTACGACAATGTAACACTCGGTTCCGTGGAAAATTTCTTATGATACTGATTTTAATTAACTAACCCCATATTCATCAATTTCTGCGTATCCTCCCCGTCTCATCAAAAGATTACCTTAAGCAACATTCTGTATTTGTTCGTTTTATATTTGAAAAATATTGATTTTGTTACGTTTTGGTAACGTTATCCCACCTCTCTGGCATGGCACGAAAAATGCTATTCAAAAGTGATACACCACTCGTGTATTGGTCATGAGATAACCGACAACCAGGAAATGGAGGATGCTATGAGAATCAAGAGGAGGGACTTTCTGAAACTGTCCGTCGCTGCAGGTGCTACCGCTGCTATAAGCGGCTGTGCAGGAGGGTCCAGCACAAACGCACTGGCCACTGCAGAAACTGCCGGCAAGATAGGAGTTGCCCCGGGTGAATGGAAGCCGACTACCTGCCAGGGATGTACAACCTGGTGTCCTGCCGAGGTGTTTATTCAAGATGGCAGAGCCGTCAAGGTCAGAGGAAACAGGTATTCCAAACAAAATGACGGGAAAGTCTGCCCGCGCGGGCATCTCTCGCTCCAGCAGGTGTATGACCCGGACCGAATCAAGGTACCGATGAAACGAACCAACCCGAAGAAGGGAAGAGGAGAGGATCCCAAATTCGTGCCTATCAGCTGGGATGAAGCCTTGAATACAGTAGCCGATAAGATGATGGAGCTCAGGGAAAATGGGGAGCCTGAGAAATACTGTCTGATGCGCGGCCGCTACACCTATATGCGCGACTTGATTTATGATGTGACGACAAAGGTCTTCGGTTCTCCCAATAATATTTCACACAGCTCGACCTGCGCTGAGGCTGAGAAATTCGGTGCCTACTATACCGAAGGTTACTGGGACTATCGCGACTATGACATCAGTAACTCCAAGTACATCCTCATCTGGGGCTGTGACCCGGTGGCCAGCAACCGGATGGTGCCGGCCACGATCAAACGGCTCGGCGATGCCCTTGATCGGGCGACTGTTGCCGCAGTCGACCCTCGTCTTACCACCAGTGCGGCGAAGGCCAACGAGTGGCTGCCGTTGATGCCGGGTACCGATGGCGCCGTGGCTCTTGGTGTTGCCCATGTGATTCTCACCAAAGGACTCTGGTACAAGGATTTCGTCGGGGATTTCAAGGATGGAACAAACCGGTTTAAGGCGGGAGCAATGGTGGAAGAAGCCGACTTTGTCGAGAAAGAAACCCACGGCATTGTCAAGTGGTGGAATATCGCGGTCAAGGACATGACCGCTGCCAAGGCTGCTGAATTGAGCGGCGTACCGGCTGACCAGATTGAGCGGGTGGCAACCGGCATGGCTGCAGCCGCACCGAACGTGTGCGTCTGGATGGGACCTGGAGCCGCCATGCAGGCCCGGGGAGCATATTCGGCCATGGCGGTACACGCGCTTGGCGGCCTGGTAGGCGGTATTGATAGCGAAGGCGGCTCTTTGCAGACTGCCAAGATTCCGGTTAACAAAATGGATGGCGATATCCTCAAGAAACACCAGGATGAGCTCGCCCAAAAACATTCAAAAAAAGAAAAAATTGATCAGCGCGGCAGACTCGAGCTGCCGGCGGCCAACAAGAAATCGGGCGGCGGTGTCTCCACCAACAATGCAGCCACCGGTATTTTCAACAAAGATCCTTACGACATCAAGGTCCTGGTCGGCTACATGAACAATTTCCCCTTCTCCTGCAACGGCACGGAACTGTGGGAAAACGCCATGGCAGCGGTACCGTTTACCGTGCATCTGACCACCCACGCCTCGGAGTTCACCATGTTCGCCGACATCATATTGCCCTGCACGGTGAACATGTTCGAGCGCTACGGCTACGTCAAGACCAAGGCCAACCGCTACGCCACCTGCACCCTGCTGCAGCCGGTTATCGATCCGCTCTGGGATGTGATCCAGGATGAAACTGAATTCCCCTTCCTGATTGCCGAAAAATTAAAAGATCGGGGCTTTTCGAATCTTTATGACTGTCTGGTCGAAATGTACTCAGATCCAGAAACGGGAGCCAAACCCAAGGATTCAAAAGAACTGTCGGTCTATGCCCTGAAGTATTACACCAAACCGTTATGGGACGGGGAAAAAGACAGCCACGGCGACAAGATCAACGGCTGGGATGATATGCTGGCCCGCGGCATGTGGAATTCCGACCCCTATGAATACAAGAAACACTGGGGCGGAAAATTCGGCAC
>JARFQM010000186.1 GCA_029287755.1 Desulfofustis sp.
CACTCTTACTCTGGCTGGTGTAGCGGCTAACTTTTTTTCATTGCTGCTGCCGGCGTTCGTTCTTGTCTGCAGTGAACCCTTCAAGCAACAAACCGGTCAGCGTAAGGAACAGAACTCTGATGATAGTGAGCCGCATAATAGAGCACAAGCAACTCTTTTTGCTGAATTTCTGGGTGGAGGTGTTGACGAGGGCGGGGCGCTATCGAAAGAAACGGCCCATCTGCTTATTGCAGAACTGCTTCCGGTTCTGCAGCGGGAATTGGCAGACTTGCTCGGCATCAATGTGCAGATTGGCTGCAAGGGGAGCGTTTCTGCTCCACTGACTGCGCTGCTCAGCCAAGCCGGCGCCACCTCTCACCTGGCCACCCTTATTTCACTTTCCGGTGCCACTCGGAGCCGCGGCTGGCTGATCGCCGAAACCGCTGATGCCATGAGGCTCGGGATGCTGCTGAGCGAAGGTACCCCCGGTGTCTTTATCCCCACTGCCCTTGCCGGTCCGTTCAATGCCGACTGTCAGGACGGCTATAATGAGATATGTGCAATTTTCGTTGAGGTGCTCAACATTGTCGTGCAGGATCTCTCGGAAGGTGAGCTTATGGCAGAAAAGCATCCTGCCGATGGGAATGAAATGAGGTACCCGGAAAATGATAGTGCTGAGATCGATGATGACCGGAGCTGGTGGCTTTGCTCCTTCGAGGTTGCCGCCGACGAAGTTAGCTGCGGCACCATGCATCTCCTGTTGCCACTGAATGTGGTGGACGATCTTCGGGGGGGCGAGACCGGCATCGAGGTGGCGGACGGGAGCACTGAGAGCCCGGAACCTGTCCTCATGGATAAAAACGGCAGCCGGCCCGAGACGTCGGGCCTGGATGTGTCGGTTGAGGCGGCGACTAAGATACTGCTCTTTGAAGCTTCCTCGACCCATGTACCAGGAATTCTGGCTGCGCTTGAAAGCGCAGGTATCGAGGTGGAGCGCATATCACCCGTCGAGGAGTTATCCAGAAGCGACTTGGTTGCCTATTTCGCCGTTCTCCTGGTGGTCGACAAACTCGATGAAATCAGTCTTGGAATGGTGATCAAGCTTAAATCGTACTCTTCTATTCCGCTGCTGGTCGCGGCCACGCAATGGACCCAGACGGACGTGATGAAAGCGCTGCGCTATGGCGTGGATGATATAGTGATGCTGCCGGCGGAGAACGAAGAACTTGTGCAGAAGTTCGGCGGGCTGGAGCCGCTTACGGTGTGAAGCCTCAGTCCGGGAATTTTACTCCTCCCACCTGCCGTCGATTTCTTTTTTCTTGATTTTTTCCAGCAATGTTGTGCGTTTGAGGCAGAGCATCCGGGAGGCTTCCTTTTTGTTGCCCGAGGTGAATTTAAGGGCCTTGATGATGAGATCTGTTTCGAATTCGTTGATGAGCTCGTTGAAATTAATTGGTCCGTTCTGGAAATCAATAGAGGGGGTGGGAGGGGCTGAAAGCGCAAAAAGGGCGGCCCGTTCAGCGCTTATGTCATTTTCCGATCGGCAGGCGGGAAGAATCTGGCTGCTCACCTGTTCCTGCTCTAATTCCAAATGAGCGGTGATCTTTGATGGCAGGTGATGGGGATAAATTCGTTTGCCGCTGTAGAGTATAGACATATGCTGGACGAGATTCTCGAGTTCTCTGACATTGCCTCGCCACTGGTGATTGACAAGGATATCAAGCGCTTCGGGCGTAAATACGATTTTTTCCCTTCCTCTGCCGATGGAGTAGCGTTCGATGAATGTTTCGAGCAGAAGAGGAATGTCCTCAGCCCTGGTCCTCAGGGGCGGCACCTCCAGAGGAATCACGCTAAGACGGTAATAGAGATCCTCTCGGAAGCGACCTTCCTTCACCAATTCCTCCAGGTCGCAATGAGTGGCGGCGACAATCCTGGTGTTTACGGGGGTCGCTTTGAGCGAGCCAACAGGCTCAAACTCACGCTCCTGGATGACGCGCAGCAGTTTAGCCTGAAGGTTCGGTTTCATATCGCCAATCTCGTCGAGAAACAGGGTTCCGTTATCGGCATATTGGATTCTTCCGGTTTTGTTCTGACCGGCCCCGGTAAAAGAGCCTTTCAAATGTCCAAAGAGTTCGCTTTCAAGCAGTTCATCCGGTATTGCGGCGCAATTGACGGGCACGAAATTATGCCTGCGCCTGCTGCTCTTTTGGTGAATCGCTTTGGCCACCAGTTCTTTTCCGGTTCCGGATTCCCCCCTGATGAGCACGGTTGAATAGTCATCTTCCGCCACCCGTTTTATAATCTCGAACAGCTCAATCATTGCCGGGCTGCCACCTATGAAACCGGAGACTGAAACGGATTTGGTTTTCTGATTCCGGCTGGCTGCCGTATCTTTGCAGCGGAAAAAAGTGAGACAGTGGCTGACGCAGAAGATTACCTCGGCAGGTTGGATGGGAAAAGTAAGATGGAAGAATGGGGTGCTGGTGCGGTGAATGTGCTGATCAGCGGCTGACTGATCGTCTACCAGAAGAACAATGGCAAGATTTTTGAATTCCGTGCAGATCTCCCTCAGCAGGCGGTTGATGGGTAATCCCGATTGAATTCTGCTGTCCAAAAAGAGTATAGAGTAGGGTTTGCGGCGCAGTTCGGACAGCACGGCATCACCGTTAACCCGGTCCTGGACCACGCCTGAAAACCGGTTGGCGATAGGCTCGACAAGCACGTCCGGATCGGTTTGCTCGGCTAAAACATGCAGTATGTAGTG
>JARFQM010000188.1 GCA_029287755.1 Desulfofustis sp.
AACGCCCGCAGAGCCAGGGGCCGCAAACGACTTTCTGCCTGATCTCATTGCGGCAATTTGGTCTTCCGAAATATTGCGTGTTGCGGAAGAACTCGGAATTCGAAGCGGTTTACAAGCACTGCACGCGGCTGCACGGCAAAGGCTTCTCCATCATCTATCTCGCCAACGAACGTGGACACAGCCGCATCGGACTTAGCATCAGCAGAAAGTTGAAAGGAGCGGTTACCAGGAACCGGATTAAACGGATATTCAAAGAGTCGTTTCGGCTGAGCCGGGAGAAATACCCTCTCGAAGCAGATATCGTTGTCACTGTGCGACCCAATTTTTCGCTTAATTCTCCGGAATCAATTACAGAAGCAGTGATGAGTTTAGTGTCCACCCCAGCGAAGTAGTCATGGCGCCCAATAACACGCAAGGCCTTTCGGCCCGCCTACTGATTGGGCTGATCCGGGCATACAGATTTATCTTATCACCTCTGTTCCCTCCTGCCTGTCGTTTCTACCCAACCTGTTCTGCGTACACTTTAGAGGCAATCAATAAGTACGGTGCCATACGGGGAACTGGAAAGGGTTTGTGGCGCATTCTGCGCTGTCATCCTTTTTCCCGAGGCGGATACGATCCGGTATAACCAGATCTGAGAGACCCCGGGGTCTCTCGGCGACGCTCCCGACCGGCAGCAAACAAGGATCCACGATTATCATGGACATGTACAGAGCCTTTCTGGCTATCTTAATTTCTTTCGTTATTTTATTGGGCTATCAATATTTTTTCATTGGTCCCGCCCAGGAGCAGGTTACCCCCGAGCAGACATCCGAACAAGCGCAGCCGGAACAGCAACCACCCCAGGCTCAGATAACCGCTCCGCCTCCCCAGGTTCAGACCCAACCTGCTGCCCCCCAGCCTGCTCCGGCGGCTGTCCAGCGTCCGGCCCAAGAAGTCAAGATCGACACCGAGCTCTACACCGCCACCATCAGCGAGAAAGGCGGCGTGATCACCAGTTTTCTGCTGAAAGATTTTCGTGAGGAAAGAGACAAAGACGCCGCCGGCGTCAACCTGGTTAAAACCGACCAGACCCAAGGCTATCCCCTGAGCTTCTCATGGGGCTCGGTAGTCGACAGAAACACCCTCTACACCTTTGACAGCACGGAAGTGCAATTCGATTCCACTACCAACAAAGCGACACTCACTCTGCGAGGGACGAGTCCCGGCGGGCTCGAGATAACCCGAACCTTTCATTTCGACCGCACCAATTACCTGATTGATCACCAAGTCACGGTGGTCAACAACAGCGGCCAGGTGCTCCAGGGAGCAGCAGGACTGCACCAGATCAACCTGCCCTTCGGCAAGATCACCAAGGCCAGCAACTGGCTGTTCAGGGGACCGTCCATGTTTGGCGAGGAAGGACTTCAGCGCTTCAAGCTCAAGGAGTTTGAGGACGGTCCACAGACGGTCAAGAGTGCCATTGACTGGGTTGCCTACGAAGGTACCTATTTCATGACCGGCATCATTCCAACCCAGAATTCCCAGTCAATTACCATGAACGCCGTCGAGGAGCTGGTTACCATCGACCTCCAAGGTGCGCTGGAAACGCTGGCCCCTGGAGCGACGAACACCTATGATTACAAGCTGTTTTACGGGCCCAAAAAACTCACCATGCTCAATGAGGTCGGTTTCAACCTCGGCAAGATCGTCTATTTCGGCTGGTTCGATATAATTGCCAAGCCGATGCTCTACCTGCTCAATTGGTTTTACTCGGTGGTTCACAATTACGGAGTCGCCATCATCCTGGTCACCATAATCCTCAAGGCTATCTTCTGGCCGATCACCCAGAAAGGGTTGAAATCGATGAAGAATATGCAGAAATTGCAGCCCAAGGTGGTGAAACTGAAAGAGAAATACAAAGATGACCCGACCCGGATGAACCAGGAGATGATGAGTCTGTACAAAACTTACAAGGTCAATCCGTTGGGAGGCTGTCTGCCGATGGTGCTGCAGATTCCGGTGTTTTTTGCCCTCTACAAAGTTCTGCTGCAATCCATCGAGCTGCGTCATGCACCGTTCATGCTGTGGATCAACGATCTCTCCGCTCCCGACCGGCTCTATTTGGGCTTTGACTTACCTTACCTTGGCGGCCTGCCGGTACTTACCCTGCTGATGGGTGCCTCGATGTTCCTGCAGCAGAAAATGACCCCCACCACAGCGGACCCGACCCAGGCAAAAATCATGATGTTCCTGCCCCTTATTTTTACCGTTATGTTTGTCAATTTTGCCTCAGGTCTGGTTCTTTACTGGTTTGTCAACAACCTGCTCTCCATCCTTCAACAGTATCTGATCAACCGAAAGAATAAACCCGTCCCAGCCGCCTCCTGATCAGACGAGCAGAAAAGACTCCATGGTGGAATAATACCAACCAGGAATAGCACATGTCATTGGAAACTAAAGACTACTACGGAAAGAACGTGGCCGAGGCCATAAAGAAGGCCTGTGAAGAATTGGGAGTTGCCCAGGAAAATCTCACCATTGAGGTACTCGAGACCGGATCCAAGGGAATTTTCGGCCTGATACGCCAGAAGGCCCATATCAAGGCTAAAATCCAGGAGAGTGAAGAAGAATCGGCCAAACCGGGCCCGGAAAAGAAGACTGCGCCTGCCACAAAGAACGCCAAGAAAAAAGCCCCGGTCCCCGTTGCCAAGGAAAAAGAAGCTGCTGCGGCCCAGGAAGAGCCGAGACCGACACCGCCATCACCGCCGCCAGCCGCTGCCCCCATTGCCGAGCAAGACGAAACGGAAGATAACGATGCCGCAGCTAAAGTTCCGGTAGAATTATCTGAGACCACCCTGACAACCGTCAAGGAAGAATTGACTAAAATACTCGACTTGATGGGCTTTCCCTCGACGGTAACTGTTGCAGCCGAAGACGGTACGGCCCATTGCAAGGTCAGCGACGAACACCAGGAAGTGCTTACCTCGCAGGAAGGACGGGTGCTGGACAGTCTCCAGTATCTGCTCAGAAAAATTGTCTCGAAAAAGATAACGGGGCGCGTTCAACTCACCATCGACGTGGGCGACTTCCGCGAGAAACGCTACCAGGAACTTCAAGAGCGTGCCGTGGAATACGCCGCACAGGTGAAGGAAAACGGCAAGACCCAGGTGATTTCGTCACTCAACCCGTCCGAACGCCGGGTGGTGCACGTTGCCCTGCAGGACGATCCCGATATCCGGAGCAGAAGCGTCGGCGAGGGGTTATTCAAGAAGGTGCTGATCTACAAACCCGGAAAGGGGCGCAAGAACAACAGCCGGAAACGGGGCCGCTCCAGATCCCGAAAGAAAAGCGATAACGATACCTCCAAGGAGAGTTGAATACGTGCACCACCCGGACCTTCAGCTGTAAACACGCATCTGTGCCCGCAGACCGGGCATCACTGTCCGGCCTGTGGTTTTTTGGAGAACCATCGATGAGTTCCCCGGCCCACGACAACAGCACCATAGCGGCAATTTCAACTCCGCCTGGAGCAGGCGGCATCGGCATTATCAGGATCAGCGGCAGCGAAGCGCGGCGCATCCTCAAACAGGTCTTCACCCCGGCCAATCCACCCTGCTCCTTCGACTCTCATCGCCTTTACTACGGCACCATAAACGACCCGCAGCAGGATAAACTTCTCGATGAAGTGCTGGTGGTGTTCATGCAGGCGCCGAAAACCTACACCAGGGAGGATGTCGTCGAGATACACTGCCACGGCGGGTTTCTGGTTCTTCAATCGGTGCTGGAGCTGATACTTGACCAAGGTGTGCGGCTGGCTGAGCCGGGAGAATTCACCAAGCGCGCCTTTCTTAACGGCCGTATCGACCTGACCCGGGCCGAGGCCGTGATTGATGTACTGTCGGCCCGCACCAGAAAGGGCGTTGATCTCGCCCTGGAACAGATGAGCGGCTCTCTCTACAAAGAAGTTGACAAGCTGCGTACTTCTCTGGTCGAAATTCGCGCCCTGCTGGAAACCGCCATCGATTTTCCGGAAGAGGAAATCGAAATAGCGGATCACCGGGCCATGTACGCCAGGCTCAGGAAGGAGGTGCTCGCGCCGCTTGAAAAACTTATCGCTCAGGCCGACGACGGCCGTATCGTCCGGGAAGGGGTCTCGATCGTCATCATCGGCCGCCCCAATGTCGGTAAATCGAGCCTGCTCAACACCTTGCTGCAGGAGGAGCGGGCCCTGGTAACCTCGATTCCCGGCACCACGAGAGATACCATCGAGGAGTATATCGATATTTGCGGCATTCCCGTCCGTATTATCGATACTGCAGGTATCCGCGAGGAGGTCGAGGAGGTTGAGCAGCTCGGCATCAGGCGGGCCAGAGAGTCGATAAACCGCGCCGACCTGGTGCTCTTCCTGGTGGACGGCTCAAAACCGATTGATGATGAAGATGTCTCCCTGTTCGAGACCGTGAACCACAAGCCGCTGCTCACGGTGATCAACAAATGCGATCTCGAAGCGCGTCTAAAACGCCAGGCGCACCCCCGCATTGTTGCCGAAGCCGTGGAAATTTCAGCCCGGGAACAGACCGGACTCGAGCAGCTGAAGCAGCAGATATTTCGCCGCATCACGGGAGGCAGGGAACAGTGGCAGGAGGAAGGCTGCACCCCCAATCTGAGGCACAAAACGGCCATGGAGAAAGGATTGCAGGCGCTCAACCGGGTGGCCGAGGGGTTGGCCAGTGGCCTGCACAACGACCTGATCACGATCGACCTCCTCGACGGTCTCGACCAGTTGGGCGATATCGTCGGCGAAACGACCACCGAAGATGTACTTGACGTGATTTTCGAGCAGTTTTGCCTGGGCAAGTAAAAAGGCCAAAGTAACTTCATGACCGATTCACAGCACATCATTGTCTACGATGACATCGACTGGCAGCTCCTCTGGCAGCAGAGCCGCTCCGCCAAATCGTGGAAGAGCAAGGCTGCCAAGGACTGGGACAAAAAGGCCGAAGCCTTTGCCGGCCGAACCATTGACTCGGCCTACGTGGACCTTTTCCTTGACCATGTCGATCTGGACCCGGGAGTCAGCGTCCTCGATGTGGGGTGCGGCCCGGGCACTCTGGCACTGCCGATTGCAAAACGGGTCAGGCAGGTGACTGCCATCGACTATTCCCAGGGCATGCTCGATATATTGAATGACCAGGCCGCCCACCAGGGCATAGACAACATCAACACAATACACTGCAGCTGGGAGGACAACTGGGCGGATTTCGGGGTTGAGTCCCACGACCTGGTGATTGCCTCGAGATCGATGAATATCCCTGATCTTGCCGGCGCTCTGCAGAAGCTGGGACGCTTTGCCAGGAGCGCCATCCATGTGGCCGAACGCATCGCCCCCTCCCCGTTCGACCCCGAGGCTTTTGCGGCCCTGAACAGGAAGTTCAGTTCCGGTCCCGACTATATTTATACCGTCAATATGCTCTATCGATTGGGCATCCACCCCCGGATCGCCATTCTGGAGCTGGAGCGGGATCAGCGATTTGAGAACCTGGAACGAGCGGTTGAGGGCTACGCCTGGATGTTCAAAGACCTGCAGCCAGAAGAGCGGCAACTTCTTGAAAAATACGTGAAAAATAGAATAGTTAAGCGGGAAGCTGGCCAGCTTGTCGTGAGCAGGAGCGAGCCACAGCGCTGGGCGCTGTTGTCATGGTCAATACACGATATCCCGTCACGCACCTGATACAGCCCACCGGAACCGCCTTTTATGGTTGACTTACAAAAATTTGACATTGCTGTCATTGGAGCCGGACACGCCGGTTGCGAGGCCGCCCTCGCGGCTGCCCGCATGGGCTGCAAGACCCTGGCCTGCGTGATCAATCTCGATACCATCGGAGCCATGTCCTGCAATCCAGCCATAGGGGGACTGGCCAAAGGCCATCTGGTACGCGAAATTGACGCGCTGGGCGGTGAGATGGCCAAAAACATCGATGAAACCTCCATTCAGTTTCGCCGCCTCAACACCAGCAAGGGACCAGCGGTCAGATCTTCGCGAGCCCAGGCGGACAGGCTGCTCTACCGGCTGCGGATGAAGAAAATCCTCGAAAACCAGGAGAATCTGACCATTCGTCAGACCACGGTCGATCAGCTGATCGTCAAGGACAACCAAATCACCGGGCTGCGCACCTCGCTGGATGAAGAGATCGAGGTAAAGGCGGTGGTCGTGGCTACGGGTACTTTTCTCAACGGCCTGATTCACGTTGGACTGAAAAACTTTCCGGCCGGCCGCATGGGGGACTCCCCCTCGCTGAGCCTGGCCTCGTGGTTCCGGAATCAGGGTTTCGCTGTTGGCCGGATGAAGACCGGCACGGTGCCGCGTCTGGACGCCAATACCATCGACTACTCGGAACTCGAACCCCAGTACTCCGATCAGCCGCCGGCATTCTTCTCTTTCACCAACAAGGGAGAATATCGACAGCCCCAGTTCCCCTGCCACATCACCTACACCAACGAGACAACACATCAGATCATCAGGGCTTCCATTGACCAGTCGCCCTTGTACGCCGGGATCATCGAGGGGGTCGGGGCCCGCTACTGCCCCTCCATAGAAGACAAGGTCATGCGTTTTCCGGAAAAACTGAGGCATCAGATTTTCCTGGAACCCGAAGGCATTGAAACCACCGAGGTCTATCCCAACGGTCTGCCCACCAGCCTGCCGCTGGCCACCCAGGCGGCAATGATCAAGAGCATCAAGGGGCTCGAGAATGCGGTTATCGTGCGCTCAGGGTATGCCATTGAATATGACTACGTCGATCCACTGGAACTTCTGCCGTCGCTCGAGACCAAGAGAATTCGAGGACTCTTTCTGGCCGGCCAGATCAACGGTACGTCCGGGTATGAAGAAGCAGCGGCCCAGGGCATCATCGGCGGCATCAACGCGGTCCGCTACTGCCGGGATATCGAGCCCTTGGTCATAGACAGGTCCGAAGCCTATATCGGTGTGCTGATCGACGATCTGATTACCAGGGGCACCAAGGAACCCTATCGACTCTTCACCTCCCGGGCCGAGTACCGGTTGCTTCTCCGCGAGGACAACGCCGACGCCAGGCTGTCGGAGATCGGTCGTGCAATTGGTTTACTGCCGCACGAGCAGTATGAATTTTTCGTCGCCAAGCAAAAGGAGATCGAGGCCGGCATCGGGCTTCTTGAAACTACCTGGCTGAAGCCATCGGCCGCCATCGACGGGATACTGGGCAGCCTCGGCAGCACCGGCCTCAAGCAGAAGTCAAGTCTGGCCGATCTGCTCAGAAGACCGGAGTTGCAGATCACCAACCTGGCTGAGTTGTGCAGCGGGGAGCGGCGACAGCGCCTGGAAGCGCTGAACAACTCCCGCTTCAGCGAGGAAATTCAACTGAGGGTGAAATACAAGGGCTATATAGAGCGGCAGAACGAGCAGGTCGACCGGTTCAAGAAGCTGGAAACCACCAAAATTCCATCTGACCTCGATTATACGACGCTTTCCGGTCTGTCCAACGAGGTGGTCGAGAAACTGAGTCGGGTCAAACCGCTGTCGCTGGGCCAGGCCTCCAGGATTTCGGGGATAACCCCGGCGGCCATCTCTATCCTCCAGGTTCACCTCAGAAAGTATCGCTCCAGGACTGGTCCCGGGACACCAGGTAAAGCCGGAGAATGATGCAGATGCTCGCCTTCCCCGACATCGACCCCGTCCTGCTGCACATCGGTCCCCTCCAGCTTCGCTGGTATGGACTCATGTATGTGCTCGGTTTCACCGCCTCCTATCTGCTGGTCAGATACCAGCTGAAACGGCGCTCATTTCCCCAATTGCAGGACAATTTCGAGAACCTCAACATCGCCTTGATCGTGTCGATGATCATCGGTGCCCGACTGGGCTATGTCCTGTTTTACAATCCAATCTATTACCTCTCGCATCCACTTGAGATAGCCGCCACCTGGTCCGGCGGAATGTCGTTTCACGGGGGAGCTATTGGTCTGTTTATCGGCGGATGGTGGTACTGCCGGAAAAAAAAGATACCGTTCTTCAGGACGGCCGACACCTACATAATCACCATGCCAATCGGCCTCGGACTCGGCAGATTGGGCAACTTTATCAACGGCGAATTATTCGGCCGCCCCTCGGAACTGCCCTGGGCAATGGTTTTTCCCGGCGGCGGAGCGCTGTCCCGCCATCCTTCACAGCTCTATGAAGCCTTCTTTGAGGGACTTGTTCTCTTCATACTGCTCTGGTCACTGCGCAGCAAACCTTACCAGGGTCATCGTTTGTGGCCCCACGGTTCGCTGCTGGCCCTGTTTTTCATGGGCTACGGCATTCTCCGATTCTTTATCGAGTATACTCGGGAACCCGACGCCCAGATCGGCCTCATCGGTCCCTTTTCCATGGGCCAGATATTGTGCTCTTTGATGGTCGCCGCCGGTCTGCTGCTCTGGTATCAGCTTGTCAGGACCAGCCCGGCGAAGCCCTAAGAGACCTCAGCTTTCTATGACCACCGAGCGCAGCTTTTTACCCGGCCTGAACTGGTCCACCATACGGGCGGGAATTTAATCGGTTGGAGATGGGCGGCCGCGATCTTACTCTTCGAGAGTTACATAGCCGTATTTGATGGCGAAGTTGATCAGATCGACACTGCTCTTCAGAGCGAATTTTTTCAACAGACTGGCCCGGTGATGGTCAACGGTTCGCGGGCTCAGACCCAGATTGGCGGCAATTTGTTTGGATGTCAAACCGTCGACCACCTGCCCGAGAACCTGTTTTTCACGCTTTGTCAATCCTCTGAATGTTTTAGAGGAAGAAGGATTACGATAGGTGCTGAGCATTTCTTCGGCGAAGTCGTTTTCCAGACAGGGAGATATATAGGTGTTGCCCTCACGGATCTTGCGGATGGCGGATATGAGTTCCTGTTCGGTGTCGCTCTTCACCAGGTAGCCATCCGCCCCGGCCGCGATTGTCCGGCGCAGGAATCTGATGTTCTTGTGCATGGTCAACACCAGGATCTTCAAACCCGAATACCTTTTTTTCAGAATTTCCGTGAGCTCTATACCGTTCACCTTGGGCATCGAGATGTCGAGAATCAGCAGATCGACAACGCTTTCCCTGAGCCGGTCCAGCAACTCATCACCGTTGCTCACCTCCCCGACGATTTCCAAATCAGCATCGCTGGAGAGAATTATTCTGATACCGTGGCGAATCAGGACGTGATCGTCTGCCAACAATATTCTGCATGTTCCCTTACTCTGCTGCATGATCGATTCCTGTTCAAACTTTTCTGGGCACGACATTTATCTTTGCACAATCAGGTTCCAGAATGCACTCGTCACAATGGGGGGCCACCGGTTTACACGTTCCCTGTCCAAAGGCTACCAGGATACGGT
>JARFQM010000255.1 GCA_029287755.1 Desulfofustis sp.
GTTTGAGGTTCACCATGGATCCCTACACCGAAGCTCATCTCTTCGTCGCCGCCATCAGGCTTCTTCATCATCAGAAGCAGTCGCCCCCCGCCATCGAAGACGTCTGCACGACCCTTGATCTATCTGTCGAGGCCGGACTCGCCGTCTGCAGAAAACTGGCAAAACGTTCCATAGTGACAATTTCCGAGGATCCGTTCTCGATCAAGCTGGGTATCGACAACCATCTGGAAATCGAGAATCTGCCGAGGGAACAGGAGGCTGGGGACAGCCTCTCCAAAGATCTGGAAAAGTTCATGGCCAAAAAGAAGGACATGGATAAAAAGGTTGAAGCAATTCAGGCTGATCTGCGGAAAAAGAAACAGGATCTGCACAGCGACATCGAGTCCAAGCTGCGTCAAGAATTCAATAAAATGAAGAAAGGCTGAAATTGGCGAACAGCCTCTCGCTGCTATTGTACAGCTCTGAGCCCCTTTCTGCTGAGCCGCATCGAAACCACAGCGGCAATGGTAGTCAGCGCCGCACAGATTAAAAACGCCGTGTCGAACAGGCCTGTTGACTCCGCCAGAAATCCTGCCAGGGCTGGCCCGCTCACCTGACCAACGCCAAAAAAAATGGTCACAAACCCAAACGATGCGGATGCCCTCGCCGGACCAACCAGGTCGCCGACAGTCGCCGCCATAACGCTTGGAATTCCCCACAGTGACAAACCAAAGGCGAGGATTGACAGATACAGACAGGCGTCTGGAAGTGTGGTCAAGGCAAGCAGATGGGCAACGCTGAACTGCGCAAATATGATTGCCAGGGCGGGAAAGCGTCCAAGACGGTCGGCAATATATCCGGCATACGGCCCTGAGATCAAACTTATTACTCCCACTATCGACCAGAACCAGCCTGCGGCATTGGTGCTGAATCCCCGTTCGTTGACCAGCGAAGTCACGATAAATGTTGCATACACGGCATAAGTGGCTCCGAACATCGAGTAGACAAGCCCCAGTTGAATCAGTTTAGAGCGCTCGCTCTTACCTGGTTTTGAGGAACGAGGGTGACTCGTGCCTGCGAAATTCGCCGCCGCCATCGAACGATCTGTTCCCAGAGGCTGCAGAGCAGCCTGAGCAGGGCTGTTTCTCAGGAAAAGACCCGCCAGAGCAGCCATAACCAGTACCACCCCCCCCAGAATCACCCAGGCAATCCGCCACCCTTGCCCCGCCATTTCGGTGATCAGGAAGGGAACGATAAAACCACTGAAGACAATGCCCAGGCCGTTTCCCACCATCATGAACCCGGCCGCCCGGCCGCGCCAGCGCTTTACAAACCAGCCGGCAACGAGGCCCAGCATCGGAATATTGGCCAGGCCGCTGCCCACACCGGTAAAAAAATACAACACCAGGATCGTCTTCAGTCCACCAGCATGCCAGATCAACGCCATGGAGATGCCGACAATCAGCAGACCACTGCTAATGGTCGCTCGAGGACCGAACTTATTGGATAACCGACCGGCGAATATCACCGAACCCATATAGCCGATGAAATTGGCGGTACTGATCAACCCCATCTGCCCATAATCAAGATGCAGCGCCTCGCCCATTGGCGGCAGAAGCATGCCCAGGGCGAAGCGGCCAAGCCCAAGGCAGGCGAACATGACACCAAGGCCCGTGGCGAGAATTATCCAGCCATAGTGTATACCACCGTGCGGAGGGGAGCGGTTGGCTTCAGTCATTTTTTCCGGCTGGAAATGGTTTTGATGCTGATTTTACGCCTTTAAGATTCGGGAGATCAACCCGGATCATCTCCTAATTACTTGGAAAAGTAAACCCTTGTTGATTCTGATACTGCAGCCGACTCATCCCCCATGTTCGAACAGCGGACAGGCAGTTTTGCGAGACCAAGCCAACAAACCACCACTTTGTGGCGTTGTTCGCCTTGATATTGTTCATATTTTTTAATTAGCTGCAACCCGCTTGCCGTTCTGATCGATACATCTGCATGATGTGTCGCTGACCACTAATTTGTTGAAAGGAGGAGGTGGCTATGTACAGAAAAATCATGGTTCCTCTTGATGGCTCAGCGCTTGCCGAGTGCGTGCTGCCGCACGTGGAAGCAATAGCCGACGGCTGTCCGGTTCGGGAGCTCGTTCTGCTGCGTATTGTCGAGCCTGAGCGAGTCTACTCGGTTTCCAATTCGCCGATTGATCCGAATTTAGCTGCCGGCCGGGAATCCGAGCGCAAGAAAGAGGCCGAGGATTACCTGCGCAGTGTGGCCGTTCGCCTCGATGCGCCTGGCCTGGTGTGTGAGATTAAATCTATCGTGGGGAGGGTTGCCGAAAGCCTCGTCGACTATTGTGTCGATAATGAGGTTGATCTCATCATAATAGCAACCCACGGTCATTCCGGCGTTACCCGATGGGTGCGGGGCAGTGTGGCCGACAAGATACTGAGATCATCGAAGATTCCGGTACTGATGATCAGGGCTCCCGGTACTGAAAAAGGTGTGTAAGGGGCTGGATAAAGGCTCTGGCGCCAGAGCGCCGGATTTCAGGGCAGAAGCTCCACCAGGCGGGAGAAATACGCATAAAGCCCGTCATCACTTGCGTTTTTTATAGAAAAATGGAGGCAGGACCAGGAACGCCCGACATCCCCTGTCAATGGCATGGCGGCAGAGC
>JARFQM010000390.1 GCA_029287755.1 Desulfofustis sp.
TTACTCCTTTGGCACAGTCATTGCTTTGATACCTCCAAATAAAAATCACGCGAGGGAGACATATGGCTAAAACGACGAAATGGACAATAGTTGGTGGAGGCAATGGGGGGCAGTCTTTGGCTGGACACCTTTCGATCATGGGTTTTTCTGTGCGCCTCTATGATA
Organism: Desulfofustis sp.; assembly: GCA_029287755.1. The sequence goes on from JARFQM010000390.1 coordinate 166, forward strand.
TCTTTGAAGAGACGATAAATGCCATATCAGAACAGGGCGGCATTCATGTCGAAGGCGCAGTTCAGGGGTTCGGGGCGCTTGAGTTCGCCACCACCGATATAGCCAAGGCCGTCGATGGAGCCGATGTGGTCATGGTGGTTGCACCAGCAACTGCTCACCGCGCCATTGCCGGAGCCTGTGCTCCTGTGCTTGCCGATGGCCAGGTAGTGATACTTCATCCCGGTGCTACCTGCGGCACCCTGGAATTCAAAAAGGTTCTTGCCGACCACGGGTGCAGCGCCCGGGTCACCCTGGCGGAGACCAACACCTTGATTTATGCGTGCCGGAGCCCTCAACCGGGCTATGCCAAGATCATCGGAATCAAACAAGATTTAGTCGTCGCCGCGCTGCCGGCCCGGGACACTGGCAAGGTAGCCTCCCTTTTCCATGAAGCGTTCCCACAGGTTGTTGCCGGCAAGAATGTACTGCAGCCCAGCTTGGGCAACGCCAATGCCATTGTCCACCCGGCCCCATCCATGCTCAACACATCTCTCATTGAGTCGGCCCATGAATGGTCTTACTATTATGATGGAATTACACCCAGTATCGGGGCCTTCGTCGAGAAGCTTGATTCCGAGCGCATGGCACTTGCTAAGGTGTTCGAAGTTGACTTGCTGCCGATTCTCACCTGGTATAAGGTCGCTTACGGGATTGACAAGCCTACATTAAGTGAAGCGGTGCGCAGCAATCCTGCCTACGATGGTATTGCCGGGCAAAAGGAATTGAGAACCCGCTATATTCTCGAAGATGTCCCAACCGGTTTAGTGCCAATGATTGAATTGGGCAAGCTGAGCGGCGTTCCCACCCCGCGCATGGAAGTGGTGGCCAAGCTGGGTGAATACCTGGTTGAAGAAGATTTTTTTGGCACCGGCAGAACTTTGAAAAATCTCGGTCTAGAGGATATGAAGCTGGCGGATTTTATGAACTATATTGAGACCGGGAATCGCTAAGCAACAGATCGTATGGCAGAAAAGAAATAATCACCTGACCATTCTGAGGAGCAGGAAATGGAGCGATTTTTCAAATACACGCTTACCGTGTTGATAAGTACGGTTGCGGCAATGGAATTTTACCAGGTGGTTATGCGCTACATCCTGGAACTGCCTGTTATGGGACTGGAAGAGCTTCTTGTCTACCCCACTTTATGGCTGTATTTTCTGGGCAGCGTCAATGCCTCCCGTGAAGATACCCAGATAAAGGCAAACGTACTTGACGTTTTCCTGAAAACCGATAGATCCAAACTTATCGTCAGGGTAATAGCAGACCTTCTCTCGGTAATTGTTGCCAGCTGGCTTACGTACTGGGCATTTGATTATTTTCGCTATGCCCTGCGAGTCTGGAAAGAGAGCCCAACCCTCTATATACCTACTTTTTATGCCGAGTGCGCCCTCTTCATTGGTCTCGTGTTCATGACCTGCTACGCGGCCTGGTACCTGGTCCAGAACGCCCGAAGGCTATTTGTCGAACCCAGTTCGGATAAAGGAGCGTAACCATGGAAATTGTCACTATCTCCCTCATTGCTCTGGCGGTTTTAGTAATCCTGCTGAGTTTCGGTGTGCCGCTTCCCTACTGTTTCGGAGGCGCCCTGATGACCATGTGCCTGTTCGGCGGGGCCACCATGCAGGGCACCATGGTCTGGGGCTTCACCCAGCTGGCCAACCCGGTACTGCTCTGTATTCCACTTTTTGTGTTCGCCGGCACCGTTATGAGTGAAAGCGGAATCGCCGCCAGTCTCTTGAAGTTTGTCAATATCTTTGTCGGCCGGGTTCGAGGGGGACTTGGTGTCGTTGCTTCGGTCAGCTGCGCCATCATAGGGGCGATTTCAGGAAGCGGCTTAACCGGTGTCGCCGCAACGGGTCCTCTGCTGATTCCGGAAATGGCGGAAAAAGGTTATCCCCGTGGATATGCGACCGCACTCGTTGCCAATTCCTCGATTCTGGGTCTTCTCATCCCCCCCAGTGTTACCATGATCATCTATGGATGGGTAACGGACACATCGATCCTCGCCTGTTTTTTGGCCACCCTCGGGCCAGGGCTTTTGATTACATTTCTTTTCTCGGTAGTAAACCTGGTTCTGGCACGCAGGTTTCCGCTTGTGCTCGATCCACCCAAGAAGCTTCCCGAGGCAGTCAAGGAAGGGGTCGCGTGCACCTCCCGCGCAATACCTGCCCTGGTCATGCCTCTTATCATCCTGGGCGGGATTTACGGCGGTATCATGACTCCCACAGAAGCCGCCGCGGTAGCAGTGATCTATGCAATTCCAGTCGGTTTTCTTATCTACAGAGGACTGACGGTAGAAACGTTTTTGAAGGCTGCAAAAAGTTCCGCTACGGCGGTTGGTGCAATCATGGTCATGATTGTCTTCAGCCTGATGCTCAGCCAGATATTCGTCATGGAAGATGTTCCGCAGGCCCTGGTCGAAGGAGTGTTCACCATAACTCAAAATAAAGTCCTGCTCCTGATCCTGATTAATTTCCTGTTGTTTTTCGTCGGCATGATTGTCAATGATGTCACGGCAATCATCCTTATCGCGCCGCTTCTGCTGCCCCTTATGGAGGCGATCGGCGTAAGTCCTGTGCAGTTCGCGGCAATCATGGGTGTTAATACGGCTATGGGAGGCGTCACGCCGCCTTACGCCAGCATACTCTATCTTGGCATGAGAATCGGCAAAGTGGAGTTCTCCGAGGTGATCAAACCCGCGATGATTCTGATCATCTTCGGGTACGTACCGGTGGTATTTTTAACGTCGCTGTGGCCAAGCCTGTCGTTATTTTTCCCCGGATTATTTGGATACTAATCCCAGCAAAATGAAAAGGAGTTGCAACATGAAGACAACACGCAGACTCGGTATTCTGGTAGCATTTATTTGCGCCCTCAGCCTGGCCGGCATAGTGCAGGCCAAAACCTTGAAAATTTCCCATGTCCGTCCCCAGGATACGGCCATAGACAAGGATCTTCGCTGGTTTTCCGAAGCCTTGAATGAGGCCTCAGGCGGCAAAATAAAAACCAAGATCTACCCAGCCAGTGCGCTCGGCGACTATACTGTGGTTCAGGAACGGGTCGGTCTCGGTGCGGTGGACATGGCCTGTCAGCCCCCTGCCTCGGCGGCTGACAAGAGGTTTCAGGTGGTCTACTTTCCCTACATGGTCAAGAGCTGGGATCAGGCCAAGAAAAATTATTCACCAGGCGCTCCTCTGCGCAAGGTAGTTGCAGATCTTTACGCGGAGCAGGGCATCCAGCTGCTGGCTGCCTGGCCGGTCTATTTCGGGGGCATTGCCCTCAACCGTGAACCTGTTTCACCCGGTGATCCCGCAGCGGCCAAAGGCATTAAACTGCGCGTTCCACCGATGAAGACCTTTCAACTGCTTGCTGACAACACCGGCTATCTGGGAACCCCGATTCCCTTTTCCGATGCCTTCACCGCAGTACAGACCGGCGTCGTGGACGGCGTTATTGGTTCTGGTGCGGAAGGCTATTATGCATCGTTTCGTGACGTAACCAAATTTTACATTCCCCAGAATACCCATTTTGAAGTCTGGTATCTGATTATCAACAAGAACTATTTTGACAAAATGCCCGATGATCAGAAGCAACAGCTCCAGGAGGTCGCCGGTCAGTTTGAACAGCGGCGCTGGGAGTCTGCTGAAGGGGATCAGGCGGCTAACGAAAAGCGGCTGGCCGATTATGGCGCCACTATTGTGGATATCAGCGAACAGGAAATTGCCGCCATTGCAGATAAAATCCATCAGACAGTATGGCCCGAGGTCCTCAAGGATGTAGGCGAGGGGTGGGGCCAGGGAGTTCTTGACTCCATTGTGGAGTAACCCTCCTTTTTCATATTCCCCGGCAGTCGCAGTGCTGCCGGGGACTCGAACCCCTGCCCAAAGGATGATGCTATGAAAAAACTGCTGCTGATAATTGGCTGTTGCCTGATGACAATGGCTGTCAATGCTCAGTCGGGCCTCGCTAAACAGCAGGCCTGGAAAATCGGCCATGTCAGACCGGCAGGATCTGCTATCGATAATGACGTGCGGGCAATGACCGAAGGGATAAGCGCCGCCACCGGCGGCTCCGTCAATTTCGCGATTTACCCGGCCAATAAGCTTGGGGACTATTCAGTCGTCCAGGAGCGGGTATCGTTTGGCGAAGTTGAAATGTACGTCGGCCCCTTTGGCACCGCGGTAGATAAGAAGCTTATGCTGGCCTTTATCCCCTTTCTGGTTGATACCTGGCCGGAGGCGCAGCGCCTTTATTCCGCCTCAAGCCCTTTGATCAGCAATTTGCAGGACTTTCTTGAGCCGCTCAATATCAAAATTATCGGCGGCTGGCCAGTCTACTTTGGCGGCATCGCTCTGACTGATGAGCCTGAGGAGCCGGGTAATCCGGATGTTTCTAAGGATATGATTATCAGAGTACCGCCGATAAGAAGTTTTGAGTTGACCGCCAGAGCACTGGGCTATACTCCTTACCCGATCACCTGGATGTATGCCAAGATGGGCCTGAAAACGGGAATGGTAAAAGGACTGATAGGCGGTGGGGCAGAGGGGTATAAAGGACTCAGCAAGCTGATCAGCTATTATATCCCCGTCAAGGATCACTTTGAGTATTGGTTTGTCTACATGAACCTGGAATTGTGGGAGAGCCTGCCGGCTGAGCAGCAGCAGATTATCACCGCTCAGGTTCAGCAGATGGAGGCCAAGCGTTATCAGGTTGCCGAAAGTGATGAACAGCAAAATCTCGAGGCTCTTAAAGAACTCGGTGTTAATGTCTATGATCTGAAAGAGGCTGAATATGAAGCCATGCGGCGGGTAATTAAGGAGGTTGTCTGGCCGCAGCTGCGCAAGGATATTGGCCCGACGTTCGATGAAGTGGTGCAGTTTATCGAGTCAACCAATTAAAAAGTTCAACTCAGTGAGTTCGAGATCTACTCGATGATTCCGTAGTCCTTTACTTTCCTGTACAGAGTAGCTCGAGAGATTCCCAGAGATTTTGCCGCCTGGGCCATGTTGCCGGAGAGTTCAGCCAGGGTGCCGGCAATCAATTTCTGCTCCATTTCTTTTAAGGTTCCTCCAGTGAACCTGCTCCTGGCCTTGGTCTGGGACTGGAGCCCAAGATGCTCAAGTTTAATGGTTCTGCCTCCGCAGAGATGCATCGCCCGCTGGATTACATTTTCCAGCTCTCGGACGTTTCCTGGCCAAGCGTAACCGATAAGTGCATCCCGGGCAGAGCCGCTGAGCGCAATGCCCTCGCCGTAATGGTTGATGAAATGTTTGGCCAGTGCTTCAATATCCTCGGCCCCTCTCTGGCGCAGCGGCGGCAAGGTGATCTGAATAATGTTCAAGCGGTAGAACAGATCTTTGCGGAACCGGTTGAGTTCAATCATTTTATTGAGGTCCACATGGGTTGCGGCGATTATTCTGGTATCGGTGCGTATGGTCCGGCGTGCACCTATGCGCTGTATCTCTCCTGTCTGCAGAACCCGGAGCAGTTTAACCTGCATGTCATGCGGCATATCGCCAATTTCATCCAGTAGAATGGTGCCTTCATCCGCCAGTTCGAATTTGCCCGGCCGACCACTCCTGGAGGCGCCGGTGAAGGCCCCGTCTACATAGCCGAACAGCTCGCTTTCAAGGAGTTCACCGGGAATCGCACCGCAATTGATGGGCACAAAAGGCTGTTGGCGCCGCTGGCTGCCATTGTGAATCGCCTGAGCAAACAGTTCCTTGCCGGTGCCGGTTTCACCGAGAAGGAGCACGGTCGAGGAAGTTTCTGCGGCTTTTCTGGCCAGTTGGATCGCCTCTGTAAAAGCAGGTGAGTTGCCAATCAAGTGTTCGAACATGAAGAACGGCTCGGCCCCGGAGATTCTTTCCGCCAATTTCTTGATATTGCTGAACTCTTCAAAAACCATAACAGCGCCAAGCAGATCATTGCTTTCGGACAGCACCGGCTGAGCGGTGTAATAAAAGTGAACGTCGTTTGGCAGCGACGCCTCTCTGCCCTTCCACTTATCAGGATGAACCGCGATGTCATCGAGATCCAGTGTCAATCCATGCAATACCGAAACCGGCTGTCCATCCAGTTTTTGGGTTTTTAGAATCTCTTTGCCTTTGCGGTTGATTTTCCAGATACGCATATCATTGTCCATGGTCATCAGGCCCGTTCCTGCTGCTTCAAGGACTCGGTCGAGAAAGCCGATGTAGAGCGACATCTCATTATTGCGTCTGAGAAGGCGCATGTGCTTTTCTATCGATCGAGCCGCCATCGTCACCATGATAAGTGTATGCGGGTGGGTTTTACTGCTGGCCCCAGACACTACCAGCACTCCGGCAAGGACACCCTGGCGGCCGAAAATTGGTGCCGCAGAACTGGTAAAACCATGTCCCCGCCGACAATAGTGGTCCTTATCGTTGAGTTGAATGGAACACATGAGTTTGCGGCACAAGCTGATTGCAGTGGTGCCTACATCTCGTTCCGTCCAGCGGTAGCCAGGGGCGCAGTTTCGCTCTGAGAACTTGAGCTTGATTTCAGCGCTTCCGGCCAGATGCAGGATATAGCCGTCCTCGTCGGCGAAAGCGACCATGAAATCCTCGGGAGACAGCAGCTCATAGAACTCCTCGATGTGGGCGATGACCACTTCAAGAAGATGGCCTGATTGCTGCCGGCGTTCTTCAAGCTCCAGGGGGGATAGTTTTTTCTGAGCAATGTTTCGCTCCTCAGGGGAAATACCGTAGGATTTTGAGCGCTGGTGGGATTGCTCAATCTCATTTTGCATTTGCTGGGCGGTGGGTATGCCGCCATTGGTGATCTCCACGTTCATACAGCCTCCATCCACCTCTGTCGCGTTTAGAAACATGTAGCAATTTGAGACACATC
>JARFQM010000404.1 GCA_029287755.1 Desulfofustis sp.
TTCGGCCATCTCCTTCTGCAGAAGCAGTACCGCTCGGTCGATCAGGGTTCTGCTGTCAATTAATTTGAAGATAAAGGGATTGGATATGGAGTAGGGCAGGTTGGAAATAATTTTGAGTGGTCTGCCAATACGCTTGTGAAAGACGCTGAAATCACTTTTCAGTATGTCTTGGTGAAGCAGTTCCACATTAGCCGGTAACAGCTCTGATCCTTCAAGATAGGCAACGATGCCGCGGTCTATTTCTATACCAGTGACCCGGCTCACTCGTTCGGCCAGGCAGAGAGTCAAAGCCCCGAAACCGACGCCCACCTCTATGATATGGTCTTCTCTGGAGAACCCGGCTTGGTCAACAATCCTAAGTGCGGTCGATCGATGCTTGAGGAAATTCTGACCCCTCTTTTTAGACGGTGCCAGTCCGTGGCCGGCTAGTATATCTCTGGTGTTGGGAGTCATGGAAGAGGCCTAGGACAGAATCTGCTTCTGTCTTCGCGTCCTTCGAAAAGAAACGATTAAAAAATGGCACAGGTAGTAACTGGCGATTGCAAACGGCAAGGCCAGCCCAACCCCGCCAACCAGCATCACGACAATCGCCTCATAGCCCAAGGAAAGCAGCGGTTGTATTCTTGTTTCCATAGAGCCATCGGAGAGCACGATGTCCAGGACTGCTTTGACTTTTTCCCAGTTCAAGGTGAAAGGGGTGAGGAGGTTGCCAATCAGGAGGGCGAGATAATACTGGGGTATATAGGTCAATGGATTACAGACTAATATGCTGGTAATCAGGCCGGCGATGAAGGATGTGCGGGAAACAAGGGTGAGCGCCAGGATAAGAACGGTGTGAAAGGGAATAGTCGGAGTCAGGCCAATGAACACCCCGATAGCAGCACCCATGGCTATGGAGCGGGGCGTGCCTCGCAGCCTGAGGAGTTTGAGAAAGTAATATTTTCCGGTGCGCGAAATATTCATTCGATCTCATCTGCCCAGCGGCGAGCGCGAATAGACGTCATCTTCATAGGCGCCTCTCTCGCCGGCAAGGAACTGCTGCAGCCCCGCGAAGGCAATCATTGCTCCGTTGTCGGTGCAATTTTGCAGCGCCGGAAGATAGAGCTCAAAACCTTCGCTGCGGCATCGTTCAGCCATCTGTTGCCGCAGCGAACTGTTGGCCGACACGCCGCCGCCCAGAATCACCGAGCTGATCGCGTGGGCGCGCGCCGCGGTGATGGTTTTCTCGACCAATACCTCAATGACCGCCTGCTGAAATGAGGCACACGTATCTTTGAGCTGCTGATCAGTCATCTTATCGCGCTGAATAAGCCGGTGACAATGGTTAATGGCCGCTGTCTTCAACCCGCTGAAACTGAAATCCAGAGACCCTTCCTCCAACCAGGCCCGGGGCAGGGTGATGGCTGAACCATCACCTTCCTCAGCCTGGCTCGAAACAACGGGCCCCCCGGGATAGCCGAGCTGCAGATATCTGGCGATTTTATCGAAAGCTTCTCCGGCGGCGTCATCTCTGGTGGTGCCTAGAAGTGAAAAGCTGAGATGGTCTTCAACCTTGAAAAGTGAAGTGGTGCCGCCTGAGACGATAAGGGCGATGTAGGGAAATGACGGAGTATGGGGTTCGAGAAAAACCGAAAGCAGATGACCGGCCATGTGATCCACCCCGACAAACGGGATGCCAAGCGTATAGGAGAGCGACTTGGCGTAGGAAAAACCGACCAGCAGGGAGCCGATGAGCCCGGGACCGCGGGTTACTGCAACAAGATCAAGATCGGCCAGGGTCAGGCCAGCGTGAGTCAGGGATTCGTTGACGATAGGGGTGATTGATTCCATGTGACGACGGGAGGCCAGTTCCGGCACAATACCGCCGAATCGCTGATGAATCAGATCCTGGCTGGAAACCACATTGGCCAGGACCGCTGCCTCGCTGTCAAGGATGGCGGCGGCGGTGTCGTCACATGAGGTTTCTATACCGAGAACTAGCATCACTCTGGAGGAACCTGATGATTTGATCAGAAAAAGCCTCTGCGAGGCCTGGCTGTCAATAGATTGATGTCTGCTCGTCTCCTCGCGGGTAGGAGCCCAGCCACTCGTAATAGGAACACATCCGTTTAATTTGTTCGCACCCCTGTCTTATCCTATCTTCCTCTATGTGTCCCAGCATGTCGAGGAAGAACAAATACTGCCAATGTTTGCCCTTGATCGGTCGAGACTCTATCTTGGCCAGGTTTATCTCCGCCTTGGACAGTACCGTCAGGATCTCGTTAAGAGCACCCGGACGATCCATGGTGCCGATTAACAGCGAGGTGCGATCGGCACCGCTGTACTCGGGCGATTTTTGACCGATAACCAAGAATCGCGTGGTATTCCCCCGGTAGTCCTCGATGCCTTTTACCGCCACCTGGAGCTGATGGGTTTTGATTGCCAGCGAAGAGGCTATGGCGCCAATATTGGGATTGTTGGCCGCCATTTCTGCTGCTGCACCGGTTGAAAATACCGGCAGGGTCGGCACCGAGGGCATATTCTTCCGCAGCCACTCGCGGCATTGGGCGAGTGCCTGGGAGTGGGAGGCGACCGTCTGAATATCCTCAATGTTGCCTGATTTACTCACCAGGTTGTGACTGATTTCCAAGCGAATCTCCCCACAAATCTGAACTTTGTATTTCATGAAAGAGTCAAGTGTGGAAAAAACCGCGCCTTCGATGGAGTTTTCAACGGGAACGATACCGTAAGCAGTGCGTCCCTTGTCGACTTCGGCGAACACTTCATCTATTGATTCAAGTGCCTTATAATCTGCCGAGTGGCCAAAATATCAGACACCGTCCAGAGGGGTTAATGTGTACTCGGGAAC
>JARFQM010000215.1 GCA_029287755.1 Desulfofustis sp.
CGTTGCCTACCCGTCGTCTCGGACCAGCCAGACGCTACTGGCGCTGATCGAAGATCGGGAACATCGCTATGGGGCCGATGACAGTCTGGTGAAGACCGCCACGGATGCGTTGCACAGGATCGAGCAGAATACCAGTAGCGAGACGATTTTTTCGAAAAACATCGAGGAAAGTCAGATCAACGCCCTGATCGAAGACGAGGTTCTAGCCCAGATACCTGCCGATCCGACTGAAGTATCAGATGTCTATGTTGATGGGCGGGTGAGCGATATATTTGTGGAAACTCTTACCGATACCCTCACTAGTAAAAGGGCTGCACCACGCAGTGATGAGCAAGTCACGCATTTTGAGACGCATCTGAGCCAGGACCATCATTTGATGGTCTGGAGTGCATTCTATGAAAGACTCGATACCAATGAAGCCAACACCTTTTTCAAGATTCTCACCCCGCAGACGCTTGAGTCCGGCGATTTTGTCGTCCAGCAGGGAGACGAGCTGACCGATCTCATTTTCATCGATCATGGCTATTGTGAAATCATGGTAAATAAGAGGGCCGGCACCCTCGCTTTTGCGCCTGTCCAAGGCGGTGAAATCTTTGGCAGCGCTGGTTTTTTCGGAAATCGCCCATGGCCGCTGACCATTCAGGCTCAAACCGAACTACAGGTACGACTGTTAAAAAAGGAACAGTTTGAAGAAATTCATGATACCGTGCCAGGCTTGGATGAGAAATTATCGGACTTCTGTAACCGCTATGAAGTATTGCCACATCTAATTTCTGGTGCCATGCCTGATGCCGCCGGCCCCGAGGGACCTGAGATCGGCATTTACAGCCCCTTTTCCTTCAGGGACAGCGACGGAAACGCCATCGGCACGGAAGTGTCTGGAACGCTCTCCAAGACCACCTACGGCGGCTTCAATATCGCGGTACCCTACCCTAACCTCGAAAATATCAAGACCTGCCTCGGGCATCAGGTATCGGCGGAACTCGCCACCGAGGATGGATCCCGGCAGACCTGCTTCGGCATCATTGTCGGCGGGGGCGTGTATGAAGGATCTCCGGACAGCCTTCTCCTGCACATCAAACTCTATCACCCCTTCACCGAGGAACGCTTCATCTGCACTTCAATTCACCTCATGTAATCCCCGGACACAGTGATGGCACGAGGGCTCTTTGTCGGACTTACCAGCGTCGATATTTTCAATGTCGTCGATACTCACCCTTCGCCAAATCAGAAGATACAGGCACGGCACCAGGCGGTCAGTGCAGGGGGACCGGCAGCCAACGCGGCAGTGGCCTTTTGTTCGTTTGGCAACGATGCCGATCTTCTCACCGGCATCGGCAGCCATCCAACCGGGGCCCTGGCTTTTGAGGATCTGCGCAGCCATGGAGTCAGGGTCCTTGATTACTCAGCCCACCCTGACAAACTTCCCGTGCTCTCATCGATAATGATCGACGCCTCCAACGGCAGTCGCTGTGTAGTATACAGGAGCCCCCAAGGCCGCACTCTCTGCCTTGACCACCGACATGGCTGCCCTGTCGAAGACTATCAGATCATGCTCTTCGATGGTTATTATCTGGAACAGGCCGTCGCTGTCGCCAGAGCTGCCCACGGCGGTCCGATTACTGTTCTGGACGGCGGCTCCTGGAAAGAGGGCCTCGAGGAACTGCTGCCCTTCATTGATTATGCAATCTGTTCGGCCGATTTCAGGGCTCCGGGATGCAATTCAACAAAAGATCTCCTGGCCTATCTGGAGAATACAGGTATTCGGGGATCAGCAGTGAGCCAGGGGGCCGAACCGATTATCTACTGTTGTGAAGGGGAGCATTTCCAGCTGCCCGTGCCCCAGGTGGAAGCAATCGACACTTTAGGGGCCGGGGACATTCTGCATGGAACCTTTTGTCACCACATCCTCACCAACCCATTTTCCCGGAGTCTGGAACTGGCCGCTTACAGTGCCTCTCACTCCTGTCTGTCCTACGGGACAAGGGACTGGATTGTGAATCGTTAACCTCAGGAACAAACAAATGAAAACAGAGAAAAATACCATCGTCGTTGGCGCCCGCCTGGTCGATGCCGTCAAAAACCCCCTGGAATCTGCCAGCCAGGAGAGTTTTGCCAAGGCGCTCGAGATAACCAAAGCCTATGCCAGTTCAGGGGCTTCCACTCACTACAGTGCGGTAACCAGGCTCTTTTTCGATCTTTTTGAAATGTTCGAGACCGGCAAGGATCCTCGGGAAAAATAGGATGCAGATCTGGACATTAGCAATTTTCGGCTGTAATATTAAAGTGTTCTGACAGGCTGCTTGTCCCGGCAGCCGGCACTCTCAGACGCAGAAGCTGAACTCAGGTAGGCCATTGTGCAGTTAGCAGATGACATTGGTGTCATATTGATAGTTGATGATGATCGGCCCGTGCGCGAGGCCTTGAGCGTCATAGTCTCGTCATTGGGGCATCACAGCCTGACTGCAGCCAATGGCCTGGAAGCTGTTGAGATTCTCAAAAAAACTGTGTGCGATATTGTTCTTTGCGACCTCATGATGCCGCAGATGGATGGTATGGCCCTGCTCAAGCACATATTGACGCATCATTTCAACACCGATGTCATCATCGCCACCGGCCACGGCAACATCGTCCGCTATGCCGATGTGATCCGAGCCGGGGCCATCGATTTTATCAAGAAACCAATCGATCAGGCCGAGTTGGAGGCCAAACTCGCCAGAGCGCTTCGAGAGCGACGCCTGATGAGAAAACTCGAAACCCTTTCCATGAGTGACGGCCTTACCTCGCTCCTGAACCGCCGCGCCTATGACCAGCGCTTTCCCCACGAAGTGGAACGGGCGCATCGGCAGGGCTATCCACTATTTCTGGCCCTCATCGATGTCGATGATTTCAAGATGTACAATGACACCCATGGGCACGGCGAAGGCGATAAAATTCTGATCAATCTGGGGAGTACCTTGCACGAGTTTACCAGAAACAGCGTCGATCTCTGTTTTCGGCTGGGCGGCGACGAATTCGCGGTGCTCCTGCCGCAGACGACCGCAGCTCAGGCAAAAGAAATCATCGAGCGGGTGATGGACAAATTCAGCTCGAGCAGCACCAATAAAACCACACTTTCCATCGGTATCGTTGCCTGCAAAAGAGACGATAAAGTAGATCTCGACGGCGATATACAGCAGATGCAGATACGGGCGGATCAAGCTATGTACGACGCTAAGAGTTCGGGTAAAAACCGGTTAATCTGTCGGGAGTGAATCTGCTGTGTCCGTGTGAGGCCTATTCTACTGCAGGTGCGCGTTTTCCATTCCTTCCCTGTCGATCAGCCGCTTCTGTCCAGGGCGTTTTTATGGAAACTCAGATCAGGTTCAACGGGATAGTCGGCATTGAAGCAGGCGAGACAGAAGTCATCGACGGTCATGCCGGTGGCTCTGACCATGCCCTCCAGGCTGAGGTAGTAGAGAGAATCGAGGCCAAGATACTGGGCAATCTGGTCTACCTCGTAGCGGTAGGCGATCAGTTCTTCACTGGACGGAAAGTCTATGCCGTAATAGCATGGATGCCTGGTCGGCGGACAGCTGACCATCATATGAACCTCAGCGGCACCGGCATTGCGAAGGGATTGCACCCTGCTTTTCCCGGTGGTTCCCCTGATGATCGAATCCTCAATGATAATGACCCGCTTTCCTTCGAGAAAGGAGCGTACGGGATTAAGTTTCACCCTGACATTAAAATCACGCATTGACTGGGTTGGCTGGATAAACGTCCGGCCCACATAATGGTTCCTGATCACGCCGAACTCCAAGGGAATGCCTGACTCCTGCGAATAGCCAATGGCCGCATAATTACCTGAATCAGGGAAGGGCATGACGAAGTCCCCTTCCACAGGGCATTCCTGGGCCAGGATCTGTCCCATCCGCTTTCGGGTCTCATAGACGTTGATGCCGAAAATATCCGAGTCAGGCCGGGCGAAATAGACACTCTCGAAGATGCAGAAGCTCGTTCTCTGTTGCTCCCACGGGTAGATCGACTTGAGCTCGTCACCTTTGCAAATCAGCAGCTCCCCCGGTGCCACATCACGCAGATACTGGGCCTCGACCAGATCGAGCGCACAGGTTTCGGAGGCAATGATATAACCACCGTTGTTTATTTTTCCAAGACACAGCGGTCTGAATCCATTGGGATCGCGCACAGCTACCATGGTGTCCTTGGTCATCATCACCATCGAGAACGCGCCTTTTATCTCCCTGAACGCCGAAGTCAACGCCTCCTCGAAAGATCCATTTGCGGCCCTGGCCAGCAAATGGAGAATAACCTCACTGTCCATGGTGGTCTGGAATATCGAGCCTTCCTCCTCCAGCCTGTTGCGCAGGGCAATAGAGTTAACCAGATTGCCGTTGTGGGCCACCGCCAGAGTGATGCCTTTGTGGGTGATCATCAGTGGCTGGGTATTGATGATGTTCGAGGCTCCGGTGGTCGAATACCTTACATGGCCTATGGAAATATGCCCCTCCAAAGAAGTCAGTGTCTCCTCTGAAAACACCTCAGATACCAACCCCATGTCTTTGTGTATCAGGACACGCTCGCCACTGGAAGTGACGATGCCAGCACTCTCCTGCCCGCGATGCTGCAGGGCGTAGAGCCCGAAATAGGTCAATCTGGAGGAATCGGCGTGATTGAAGATGCCGCACACGCCGCACTCATGCCGGGGCTTAAGAATGGGCGGGGAAGGGTTGGCAAACATTTTGCTTAAGGTCGTCATGCGAGGTTTCCGATTATTCGGCGGGCTCGATTCCGGTTGTATCTGAACGCCCTAGCTGCGGAAGCTGGGTCATCTCAAAGTAACGAAGGCACAAAGAGGAACAAGTCTTTGTGCCTTCATCAGAGCCGTAGCGAATTGTTTATAACAAGTAAGAATGAAATTCAACAAGAAAGCGCCCGACTCATCGGGCAATCCCTACATGCAGGCAATGGTATAAAGCAGCTCTGTTAATTTAACCATATCATCGAGGTCAATACTCTCCTCGGTGGTGTGCACATCTGACATGCCGGTGGCCACAATTGCAGTGGGCAGGCCGTACCCGTTGAAGATATTGGCATCGCTGCCTCCGCCGGCAATAATGAGGGACTGCTCCCGGCCAAGAGCAAGGCCAGCCTGTCTGATTGTTTCGACCACTGTGTCTGACTCTTTGAGCCGCATAACCGGGTACTCCTGCTCGACCTTCAAATCAACGGTGGGAGGCTTGTAGGCGGCATCATCGCTCACCGGCCAGGCGGCAATGGTATCCAGAAAAGCAGTCTTGAAGTCATCGGTGTAACGGGCCAGCTTTTCGGTGGAATGACTGCGGATTTCGCCCTTGAGCATCAGCTGAGCAGGGACAATGTTGGTAGCCACCCCGCCTTTGATGATGCCTATATTGGCTGTCGATTCCTCATCGATCCGACCGAGCTTGATTTTGGTTATCGCCTGGGCGGCGACGAGAAAGGCACTGACCCCGCCCTCGGGGTTGATGCCGGCGTGGGCCGCCGTTCCGTGTACATCGACCCGGATACGGTTGGCGGCAGGGGCCCCGATAATCACTTTGTCGATTCCAGTGGAATCGAGCGCATAACCGTATTCTGCCTGGAGCCTCTGGTAATCTAGAGCCTTTGCCCCCTGCAGGCCAATCTCCTCACAGGTGGTAAATACCAGCTCAATTGGGCGGTGGGCAGTCCCATTCTCTTTGCACAGCCGAATCAGCTCGATCAGTGGGGCAATACCCGATTTGTCATCACTGCCTAGAACGGTATCTCCGCGACTGGTGAAAATATCCCCTGTACGCTCCACTTTCACGCCATTGCCAGGCTTTACCGTGTCCATATGGCAGGCGAAAAAGATAGGTGCCGAATCATTGTTTCCGGCGAACCTGAAAATAAGGTTTCCCGACTCCGAGCCGGTCTTAGAAGCGGAGTCGTCCTCGAATGAGAAATCGGCCCCCAGATCGGCATACACCCTCTTCAGGTAATCGGCGACCGGTTTTTCCTCTCTCGACGGGCTGCTGATCTCGCATAATCTGACAAATTCTTCGGCCAATCGTTCCCTGTTGATTCTCATCTCCATATGGTACCCGGATGCTCCTGTGTAATAGTGTTTCAGCTATGTTCAACCAGAACGACGGCATGACAGCTGATGCCCTCTTCTCGGCCGACATAGCCCATTTGTTCAGTGGTTGTCGCCTTGATATTCACGAGCCCTGTCCCCACCCTGCAATGGTGCGCCAGCTGCCCTTTCATCGCATCTATGTAAGATGCCAGTTTGGGCGCTTGACAGACGATGGTAATATCAGCACTGGTCAATTTCATTCCTAAAGAGGTGCGGAGTTCTGTGACCTTGTCGAGCAGAATCAGCGAGGAAATACCCTCATAGGCGGGATCATTGTCGGGAAAATGGCTGCCGATGTCGCCCTCGCCGAGCGCACCGAGGATTGCATCGCAGAGTGCATGGCAGACCACATCGGCGTCTGAATGGCCGGCCAAGCCTCGCTGATGATCGATCTTAATACCGCCGAGGATCAGGGGGCGACCGTCAACAAAGCGGTGGGCATCGAATCCATGACCAATACGGATCGATCCCTTCCTGGTGGCAATAATCGATTCCGCCAGAACCAGGTCCTCCTTTCTGGTGATTTTGAAATTCGTCTCTTCACCGGTGACGAGACGCACCGGTATACCGGCTTTTTCAAGCAGCATCGATTCATCGGTTACGTCTGCGTCACCAATGTGCCCATACGCTTTTTCCAGAAGCTCCTTTCTGGCCCCCTGCGGGGTCTGGGCCTGCCAGAGCGTGGCGCGATCGACAGTTGCCGACACCTGGAGATCAGCGTCTGTTCTTTTCAAGGTGTCTTTAACCGGAACGGCAGCGATAGCGGCGCCGTGCTCAAGAATTTCCCGATAACACCGCTCGATGAGGCCCCGTGTGACCAGGGGCCTGGCGCCATCATGAACCAGCACAACCTCAATGGTTGTGTCGAGCGCACCAATGCCGTTCTTGACCGAGTCCTGCCTTCTTCTGCCGCCGGTTATAACAACTAACTTGGGGTTTCCCGGTAGGTGGTTGGAGAGCATCTGCAGGGCAGTGTCGTAGTGCTCTTCACTTACCGCGACCACCACCTGAGCAATGAAGTCACAGCCAGCAAAGGCGCTGATGGAATGAACGAGCAGCGGTTTACCACCCAACTCAAGAAACTGTTTGGGAGTGCTTGACTCCATCCTGATACCGCTGCCGGCAGCAGGTATTACCACACCTGTCCGGGCCCTCATCTGCTCCGGTGATCCAAGATCGACCCTCCCGAAAGGAGCGGGCTATAAGCCGAATTCTGTACCTTGACGGTCATGATCATTTATCTGGGACGCCGGTCGCCCGCCGCCTCGTGCAGCCTACCCGGAGATTTCGGGCGGGCAGCCCTCGAACATCTCCCTATTTGGCTTTGCTCCGGATGGGGTTTACCCTGCCCTTCGTGTCGCCACGAAAGCGGTGAGCTCTTACCTCGCCGTTTCACCCTTACCCAGCAAACGTGGGCGGTTTGTTTTCTGTGGCACTTTCCGCCGGTCGCCCGGCGTTCGTGTTACGAACCATCCTGCCCTGCGGAGTTCGGACTTTCCTCCCCGACTTAAAAAGCCGGAGCGATCATGCACCCGCTCCGGCTTTGAATTTAGTACTTAAATGGAAAAGATCAAACGAATTTCACCGCAGTCCTAAATCTCCTGGTGATAAATAAGACGCTGGCAGGACGGGCACTCAAGCACCTGGTCCCCCCTGAGCAGCATGTTGTATTTCTGCGGCGGCAGGTTCATGAAGCAGCCCTGACAGACCCCATCCAGCACATTGACGATGGCCAGCCCATTGCGCCGCTCCCGTAAAATCTCATACTTTTGGATCATTGAGCCGTTGACCGCGCCTGCCTGCTTTTCTCGCCTGTTTTTCTTGGTTTTTTTACCCTTGCTCAGCTCATCGATGACCGTTTTCACTTTTTCTTTCTCTTCATCGACCAGGGTTTTCTCGGCCTTGAGCAGATTTTTTTCCTCTGTCGTCTCGGCTGTCAACTTTTCGACCTGCTCCATGATCGAGACAATTTTTTCTTCATTTTCCTTGACGTTCTTCTTGGCGTCTTCGATTTCTTTGAGCAGTGCCGTCTGTTCCCTGCTGGTCTGCACCTGCATCATTTTGGACTGACGTTCCTTGACATGGGCGATCTTGTCGGTCATCTCATCTTCCAGGGTCCGCCTTTCTTTTTCGAGTTCCTCGATCTGTGTTTCCTGTTCGCTGATTAGTCCTTCCCGCTCAACCAGGGAAGAAAAACGGCCGTCAAGTCCGTCCTGTTCCTGCTTGATTTCGCTGTCGATCTTGTCGATAACAAGATCGATCTCCTGCAATGCCACCAGTTGTTCTATTAACTCGTTCAAGGCGCTTCTCCCTTAATTGTTGTTAACGATAGCTATTTTTATCCACCGCTGAAAACGGGTGGTTTTCCGTTTCTGTTTCCTTTATCTGCAGATTCCAGTTCCGCCCTCGACCGTAGCTTCTCAATTGTTCGGCAAGCAGCCTGACAGCGGGTTTCTCGGTTGCATAATGCGTTCCGTCTATGATGCAGAAGTCATTCTCTTCCGCCCAGCGCCCGACATTGTGTTTGATCTCCGCCGAGATGTACAGATCCGCCCCGCTGCGTTTTGCCGTCTCGGCAAATTCAGAACCGCTGCCTCCGCAAAGCGCAACCACAGATATTGTTTCAGGCAGTTCACCGGCCACCTGCACGGTGTCGAGATCGAGTACCTCGAGCAGCATGGCAACAAACTCACCCCGCTTTTGGGGCTGGCTATAGCAGCCGATCCTGCCCAATCCGGCATCATCAGGAAACGTTTCGTTGGCGGGCACAAGGGGACTGACATCGTGCAAACCGAGAAGGTCGGCCAGCACATCGTTTACTCCTTTGCAGACCGCATCGAAATTGGTGTGGCAGGCGATGATAGTGAGACGGTTGGTCAGTGCTTGCTCAAGAAATCTTCCGGAGGATTCTCCTGTATCGATGGCAGGTATCGGTCTGAAAATTGCCGGATGATGGGTGATCACCGTATCCGCCTCGCAGTCGAGGGCTTCTTCGAGCAGTCGATTGGTGGGGTCGAGTCCGACCAGGACGGAACTGACCCGACGGTCCCGATCACCGACGATCAGACCGACATTGTCCCATGACTCGGCCAGGCCAAACGGCGCGATTTCGTCGAGAGCCGCAATCAGGTCAGCAACCGTAGTTTCCATTCTCACTGGTTAGCAGAGCGAAAAGCATAAAAAAAAGGTACATCCCGTTTCCGGGTGTACCTTCAACCCTCCTGCGTCCAGGTAGGTTTTACTTCTCCTGAACCCATTGTCTTTATTGAAAGGGGGCCGATCTTTATCCCCCATAATCCATATCGCAGATATTTTATTTTCAAGACCCTGTCTGTTGACGTCGATTACTCTGGTGGGCGCAGTAGGACTCGAACCTACGACCGACCGGTTATGAGCCGGTGGCTCTAGCCAGCTGAGCTATGCGCCCT
>JARFQM010000219.1 GCA_029287755.1 Desulfofustis sp.
ACTGGCGATGGGGGGTGTGCCCGCAGTTCGCCAAGATTGCCGGTTCCACCGTCCCCGACACGTGAGAGACAATGGAAGCGATCTGCTCCATCGTGCCGTACCCATCGTCTGCGCCCTGCAAGGCCAGCACGGGACAGTGTACCGCCGGCAGCAGGGCTTCTATGTTCCACGAGCGGAACCGGGTGCTGAGCCAGACTGCCGACCACCCTTTGAACACGGCAGGAGTTTTTTTACCGTGATATTTTGTCAACCCTTTCGGGCCGAGCCGCTCATATTCCTGATCCGCAGCCCTGATGCCCGCTATCGTCTTCTCCTCCACGAAGACGTGGGCGGCTTCGGAAATGATACCTCGCAGTCCGGGCCGGTCTGCTGCGCCGTAAATGAGGGCGATGCTGGCACCGTCCGAGTGACCGACCAGAATAAAGGGTCTGTCGCCAAGGAGTTTGTCTATCAATTTTGCCAGTTCTCGGCGGGCGTAATCATGCACGTAGTTGAGGTCGCGTTCCCGGCTGAGCGGCGATGATTGGCCAAATCCCTGTCGATCGTAGAGCAATCCTGGACATTGGCTGCGGCTGCATAAGAGCTGCGGAAAATCCTTCCACATTTCGACACAGCCAAGACCTTCGTGCAGATAGACGAGCACCGGCTTATTCTTCCTGCCGTCGATCGTTGTAAAACGAATCCTGGCAGAATCTATGGTAATATATGCGCTCACGGGAGTGTGCCGGGAAGCATCGTTTTTCAATTCCAGGGTTAAGAAAAAGACGTCCAGCCAGCCAATCGAAAATCTTTTTCGTGCTGGACCTTGTCGACCTCTGGTGATAGCACCTTTGGTAGATTTTTTTAAGAGAAATCGAGCATTGCGCCGGTAACCCGGGTTTATTTTTTTCTCACAAGTGGTATCGTTTGTCTCCAGCAAAACAACCATCCATGCTGAGGATTAGATTAATGAAGAACAAGAACTTTCTGCAGATCGACAGCCATGACAATCTCATCGTGGCCCTTCAGACCCTCGACAGAGGAAGCGTTGTTAAATTAGACACAAAAGTGGTTGAATTGCAGCACGATATCCCCGCCAAGCATAAATTTGCCCTGGAGAATCTCGAAACGGGCGACGCTGCGGTGATGTACGGGGTGATCGTCGGTCGTGCCAAGCAGCCGATCAGAGCCGGTGAGTTGATCACCACCGCCAATCTCGACCATGCAACCACCGAGTTCAAAGAGAGCCATGAACCCTTTCAGTGGCACGCTCCCCAGCCGTATCAGAACTCACCCGTCGAATTCATGGGCATCAGGCGGCCGGACGGCAAGGTCGGAACCGCCAATTACTGGATTTTCGTGCCCCTGGTCTTCTGTTCCAATCAGGAGCTCAACGAACTAAAAAAAGTGCTGCCGCCGGCACTCGGCTACACTGCCACTTCGCGCTACGTGCACTATGCAGAACAGCTGGTGGAGCAGATCAAGACCAAGGGGGCGCCGGTTGACCCGGTAATCTCGCTGGACTCTTTCGACCCGCAGCCGCAACCGCTCTTTCCCAAGGTTGACGGCTTGAGGTTCTTGACCCACCACATGGGCTGCGGTTCCACCCCGGACGAGGCCGACGAGTTGGTCGAATTGCTGGCCAATTACATCACCCATCCCAACACTGCCGGGGCCACTGTTGTCAGCCTGGGCTGCCAGAAGGCGGAGGTCAGGGCTGTGCAGGCGGCACTTAAGAAAAAGGATCCGGGAGCAGTCAAACCGGTCTTCTATTATGACCGACAGTCCTGGAACGAACCGGTCGATATGCTCGAGGCGATTATCCGCCAGACCCTCGTCTCCCTGCAGCAGGCGAACGAGATCAGCAGGCAGCCGGTTCCCATCTCGGAACTGGTCGTCGGCGTTGAATGCGGCGGTTCGGATGGCTTCTCGGGTATCTCCGCCAATCCGGTCATCGGCCGGGCCATGGATCATCTGGTCGCCAAGGGGGGCAGCGTTATTCTGGCTGAGTTTCCGGAACTGTGCGGCGTCGAGAACGAGCTCGTCTCCCGCTGCGTCGAGCCGGAAAGCGGCGTACGGTTCCTGGAGTTGATGAGAAGCTATCGGCGGCGAGTGCAGGCGGTCGGCTTCGATTTCGACCAGAACCCGTCGCCGGGCAATATCAGAGACGGCTTGATCACCGACGCCATGAAGTCGGCCGGGGCCGCCAAGAAGGGTGGTACTTCGCCGGTGGTGGACGTCTTCGATTACCCCGGGCAGGTCCGCAGGCGCGGCCTGAACCTGCTCTGCACGCCCGGAGGCGACGTCGAGTCGACCACCGCCCTGGCCGGGGCCGGCGCCAACCTGATCATCTTTTCCACCGGGCTCGGCACGCCCACCGGCAACCCCATCGTTCCGGTTCTCAAGCTTTCCTCCAATTCCGATATGGCCCGCAGGCTGGAGTACATGATCGATCTCGACACCGGGCCGCTCATCAACGGCACGCAAACGCTCGACGAGCTTGGTGCGCAGCTCGAGAAACTCTGCGTGGAGACGGCCAGCGGCAACTACCGGGCCAAGGCGGTGCGACTCAACCAGGAGGATTTCATCCCCTGGAAGCGAGGGATGTCCCTTTGAGTTCCTCCGTTGGCTTCGGGATTTTCCACCCGAACGGCGATTTTTCCCTGGGTCAAAAGGTGAATCGGAGCAGATAAAATTAGGCTTGATCGATTCATACGATGATATTATCATTAGCGCTGCTGTTTCTTCAACAAGGACCGGTCAATGCCGCTGCTCACCAACGAACGCTTGTCAAAAACGGTTGCCGACGATCTCCAGCGCAAGATCATCCGCGAGAAGCTCAAAGTAGGGGCCCGGCTGCCCACGGAGCCGGAACTGATGGAAGAGTACGGCGTCAGCCGGACGGTGGTGCGCGAGGCCGCTGCCTGCCTGGTTAGCCGCGGGGTGGTCGATGTCCGGCCGCGCCGGGGCATGACGGTGCGGGAACCGGACGGTAAAGGGTTGGCCGAAACGCTCGTTGCCCAGCTGCAGATGAGCAAGGTCTCCCTGCCGCAGCTGCTGCAGGTGCGCTCGGTCCTTGAGGCCGCCATCGTGGAACTGGCTGCGGCGCAGCGGACCCCCGAGGATTTAGACAGGCTCCGTGACAATCTTAAGAGCATGAAGGCAGGCGATCTTGACCGGCATGAAGCGATCAAGGTGGATCTCGAGTTTCACGACCTGCTGGCCGCAGCTACCCATAACCCGTTTTTCACCCTGGTCAGCCGCCCCATCACCGAACTGCTCTATTCAATTTATATAAACAAATCGGGCTACATGTCATTTCAGTCGCTGACCACTGCCGAACACGAGGCGGTGGTCGATGCCATTGTTGACAAGGATCCCGCAGGCGCCGTTCTGGCGATACAGAAACATCTGGACAGGGTGGGAGCCACCGTTGCAGAGCTGCTCTCAGAAAACCAGGGGGAGTAGTGAAACCAATACTTTGAGAAAAGCCGGGCAGCGATCGGACAAATGGCTGTCAAAACATTCCAACAGACGAGAAAAACCATGTTCAAACTCAAAAGAAGCAGTTGCACTTACTGCAGATTGTGCATGCTGGCCTGCACCGCCGCCCACGAACCCGGGCTGCAGAGCGTCAAAATGGCACGGATTCACATCGAGGACGACTGGCCCGAGGTGAGCGGGATTGAAGTCTGCGTCGCCTGCAAGGAGCAGCTCTGCATCATGACCTGTCCGGAGGAGGCCCTGGCCTGGCGCGATCATATCGTGCTTGATCAGGCTAAATGCACGAAGTGTCATGAATGCGTCGACGCCTGTCCTTATCGGGGCATCATGGTTCATCCGGAGTCGGATTATCCGCTCATCTGCGATACCTGCGGCGGGCGGTTCTCATGTGTAAACACTTGTCCCACCGGGGCAATAGCAAGGAGATAGGCGGCCATGTGGAAGGGATACGCAGGCAAGATCCTCGAGGTCGATCTCAGCTCGGGGACCATAGAACGTGTTGATTTGGACAGGGAAACGGCAGAAAAATATATCGGCGGCAAAGGCTTTGGCATTCACACCTTGTTCCATCGGCTTCCGGCCGGTTGTGATCCGCTGTCACCTGAAAATGTGCTGGTCTTCGCCACCGGTCCGCTGACCGGCTCGGCTGCTCCGGCCAGCGGCCGGCTGGAGTTGTGCACCAAGAGCCCGGCCACCGGTCTGTGGCTTGATTCCAATGCCGGCGGCAGTCTTGGGCCCGAACTCAAGTATGCGGGCTACGATGCGTTGATCATCAGCGGTGCGGCCGAGTCTCCGGTGCTGCTGCTGATCGAGGATGAGCGGGTCGCCATCGTCGAGGCCGATGCTTACTGGGGGCTGGATACCATCGCCACCCACAGGAAAATCAAAACGGACTATTCGATCGATCACCGGGTCGCCTGCATCGGGCAGAGCGGAGAGCTGCTATCGCCGCTGGCCAACGTCCAGACCGAGTATCGCTCATTCGGCCGCGGCGGCGCCGGAGCGGTGCTGGGCGCCAAGAAGCTCAAGGCCGTGGTGGTGCACGGCTCGGGCGGGATTAAGA
Source organism: Desulfofustis sp. (assembly GCA_029287755.1). The sequence goes on from JARFQM010000219.1 coordinate 4,547, forward strand.
CCGCCGACAGCGACGAATTTTCCCGCATGGTCAGGGAATCGACCAACGAGCTTGCCAATTCGCCCGACACCGGCGCCGCCAAACCCGAATTCGGCACCAACGTGATCCTTTCGCTGATGGACCACACCGGCATTCACCCGACCATGAACTTTCACCGCTCGACCCTGGATGAGCGGCCCATCGATGAGCACGACGTGCGCGCATATTATAAACGCCATCGGGCCTGTTTTTCCTGCACCATTCGCTGCTCCAAGGTGGCCCGGGTCGAAGAGGGACCGTTCAAGGGGGCCTATACCGAGGGGCCCGAATATGAGACGGTCTGGGCTTTCGGCTCTCATTGCGGCAACACCGATGTGGCCGCCATAATCGAGGCGGAACATCTGTGCGACGCTTACGGCCTGGACGGCATTTCGGTGGGCAAT
>JARFQM010000459.1 GCA_029287755.1 Desulfofustis sp.
ATGTCACCCTACCGAAATGGAGGATTAGAACTATCTGGTAGATAATAGGGAAGAAGAAAGGGCCTTTTCACCTCATCGAGCTCAGGCTAGGAAATATCCAGATTGGTCATTTCCTCGGTTACCGAGAACTCATACTCGGGATAATCAAAGATCGGCAGTCGAGGGTCGGTGACGCCAATCGAATAGCCGTACAACCCTTTATAATCAGCTGGGTCCTCACCGATCTCGGCGAGCTGGGCCAGATATTCGCTCACCGATTTTGATTCAATGATGATAATCTTGCCGAGTTTTTCGATGATCGGGCTGTGACGCCTGGTCGCATCATGATCGAACTCCAGTATCCTCCTCCCATAGCGGGTTATGCCGATCACCCTGAAACTCAGACTCTTGCCGACCCCCGGCAGATTAAGGACATTGCGGTCCGAGGCCAGAAAGGCGATGCCCTGCTTGGCCTTGACAGCGGCAAGATGCGCTGCCATCTCCCCGGGATGGTCCAGATGGGCACCGAGCTCCTCGACTGCGTCATCACCCAGTTTTCCAAATACTTTTTCTTCAATCTGTTCCTGGACGGCGCGGCCATTGGTGGCAAAATTGTAGCTGTTTTCCATATAGCCTTTAACCGTAAACGTGTAATAGGGAAGGACTCCCACTTCGCCAAGGGTCTGGCGCAGCTTACCATTATGCCCTCGCCTTGAAGCCGCCGCCGTGAAGACATGCTGATTGATAACCAGCCAGCCGGCCTGGTGGAGTCGGCGCAGTGCTTCTTCGACCCGGGGAGTGATTTCCATGGGCGACTCGAAGTGGGTCTGGATCATGAACTGCCGAATGCCGATCCGCCCGGCTTTTTCGCGGAAGTTCCGCAAAATGCGGGTCAGTTCCGGAGTTATTCGCTGGGGCAGGTAAACCGGCAGACGGGTACCGAGCCGCACTCGCAGTATTTCGGCGTATTTTTCTTTCTCGGGTCGTTTTTTATTGGCCGCCCGTTTGCGTTTTGCCATCTGGTAGACGCCTTCGAGCAGCTGTCCGAGGGCCGCATCCGAACTCATGAGTGCGTCTCCGCCGGTGATAAGGATATCCCGAAGCTGGGAATCCTGCTCGAAGTAGTGCAACAGATCCTGGAGGCGTTCCGGCCATTTCTTGTCGGGCCGTAATTTCTTCAGATCAAAGTTCAGCCTCCCCTTCTGGAACGAATACATTCTCTGGCAGGATGAACAAAGTCCGCCACAGGCCCGTCCCGTGGTGCCGGGAATGAGGATGGCGACCTCCGGATACCTCCGGTGAATATGGCAGTCGGAGGGCAGCAGCCAGCCGGCGGCGTTGGGTTTGCCCGGCTCCACCTGGTCCTCCTTTTCCCAGGCGACGATATGGCCGAATTCGTCGATCAATTGTTTGCTGTAGACCACGTAATGGCGAATGGCCAGATCGGCGCCGATGGCAAAGTAGGGAACCCGGACATGCAGGAGAGAGAGGTAGTAGGGATTGACGAAAATAGGGATACCATTCTGCTCCGCCTGGTACAGCAGTGCCATTGTATCCGGATCAAGTGAGTTGCCGAGCATCTCGTTAAGCAGATCGGCAGATCGGACGGCGAATCTGAGATGGAAGCGGTAGTCCTCCCACCACTCGAGTGCCTGCAGAAATTTTTGCTCAGCCGAGAGATCCGGCGGGAAGCAGTATTTTCGATCAACGATTTCTTTCGACTCAATCTTGTCTATGATCAGATTCAGAATACGATCCCTGTTTTCTTCCCTGAGTTTGACTATGCGGGGGTCAAGTCCGGAGGGAAACCTGGCCATCCATTTTTCAACCTGCTGTCGGTCCGGTAATTCATGTGTTTCCACCCCTTCGAACTGGCGGAACAGGTGAATCATATCCTCAAAGAAGGGGGGCCTGGCTCCGCCTGTGCCATGATTGACCGCCAGCCAAATCATTTTGATTGGATTATTGATCGCCGCCACCCCGCGCAGGTTCTGGTCCCGATAGGTCATCCCGGCATGGTCGATATAGTCGAGCAGACGGATCGCACCAAAATCTTTCCAGTTGAGTATTTCATAGGGATTTTCATGGGCCAGCTCACCACGGTAGTAAGCAACGGCCTGCTGGTTGCCGGCCAATGCCTCGAGCACCCAGCTCCTGACTCCGATAAGCGCCTCGATTTCGGTCTTGGCGTAGCGCATTATTTTTTCGAGTTTAGGGTTCTCGGACAACAGCTGGTGCAGCAGGCGGTGGGATTTAACCGAGATCGCCACCCGGTCCAGATCCGTCAGCTCCGGGTCATGGCTGTTATAGCGGCGGTTCGCCTGGTTGGGGCCGTGCATTGATCGGTCCTCCCTTCCCTGGAGTGACGGTTGCAGCAATAAGAAGAGCAGGCTCTGCCAAGCGGTCAGGTCCTCTCTAAATTATAGGACTAAATTACTCAGAATCAAAGGCGGGTCGACGGTAGACCAGCGTGGCTCAGCCGCCGTACAAGAATGGTTCCTGGGCTGCGGGGAGGCGGCTCTCAGGGTGACGATGCTCACCGGCACTGGTAATAATTATGGCGCTGTGATCGGGCAGCGGGCATTTTGTTTCGCAGATGCCGCAGCCGATGCATAGTCCATCGTCAACATAAGGCTGGCGCACCTGCCGCCTGGCACCCTGTTCATCGACTACCTCGACGTTTCTGAACTTGATCGCCTTTTCCGGAGTCGGACAGTGTTCCTCGCAGACAATGCACGGTATAGCTTTGGCATAGGGTAGACAGCGATTTTTGTCGAACCAGGCGTGGCCGATCTTGAAGGTGTGCTTGCGGGCCATATCCAAGACATCGATAGCCCCCGTCGGACATACCTGGCCGCAGAGGGTGCAGTTGAACTCACAATAGCCGGTCCGGGCAACCAGATAGGGCGTGAACATTCCCTCGATGCCGGCCCTGAGCATAACCGGCTGCAGGCCATTGGTGATGCAGACCTGCATGCATTGGCCGCAGCGCACGCAGCGGTTGAGAAACTCTCGCTCGGCCAGGGCCCCCGGCGGCCTGATCAACAGGGGATCGGCCTGGACATTGAGGGTACGGACACCGAGCACCGTGGGCAGAACCAGTGAGGCCGAGGCGGCAGCCAGAAAGCGTCTGCGCGACAGTGAAATACCCGCTCCGCGCGAGAGTGGAACCTGCGCTTGAAAAGAAATGACCTGCCGCGGACATTGTTCAAAACAGTCCAGGCAGAGCACACAGGCGTGCACATCTATCTTCCGCTGTTCGTCGATGGCGCCCATGCGGCAGATCTGGGCGCAGCGCCGGCAGGCCCGGCAATCTTCGTCGCCTCCTGCCAGTGACAGCAGCCCCAGCCGGCTGAACCAGCCCAGCAAGGCGCCGAGCGGGCAGACATTTCGACAGAAGAAACGATGCTGCACATGTTCGGCAGCAATTACCAGCAGCAGTAACAACAGACTGACCAGCCCGAACTGATAGAATTTTTGTTCAAAGGGCAGAACAGTAAGCTGCAGAAACGCATAGAACGGCTCGGTGATCCGGTTCACTGTCTCCGGCAGATGCTGGTAGGTGAAGGTGAAAAAGGAGACGGTCACCTCGTTGATACCAGGGTAGACGGCCTGCGACAGCCCCCGCACCAGGATCGAGAAGGGATCCAGATAGCCGGCCAGCGGCACTCCACATAACGCTGAGACGAGAACGAAGACGAGCAGTATCTTGGGCAGGGAAGGAAACCTCGAAGCACCCGGGGTTCCGGCAGTCCCGAACAGGCGGCGCCAGCCGTCGAGCAAGCCGCCCAGGGGACAGATCCAGCCGCAGAAGGAGCGGCCCGCCAGGAGACTGAGGAGAACCACCAGAAGAGCCGGCAGCATCAGGATGATCACGGTTTTCACTGCCAGCATGGTGGCCAGCGCCAGCAGCGGATCGATCCGGAAGAGAATATTTACCGCATACTCAATGGTGTCGGAACCGGTATAGTCGGTTTTGACAAAAAGAAAGACAAACAGGAGAAAAGCGAGGAGCTGAGCAGCAACCCGCCCCTTTCTCCACCAGCGGTAGACGCTTTTCGCGGAAGCCTGGCCCACGCCTTACCCGCTGCCCGCAAGAAGATTCATCCGGGCCGGATCTATCTGTCCGAGTCCCATGCGGTGGGCGGCTACGGTGGCAGCTATATCCTCCGGTTTAAGGCCGAACAGCGTCGTGGCCACGGCATCGGCGGCCACCGGATCAACCGATCCTATCAAGGTGTCAAGTACTTTCACATCCTTCAGGGAGCCACCCTGCGGCCCGTTGTCGGTTAGAATTCGAGTGGCATCGATAATGGTCAGCCGGGGACTGATGACGGTGGCCAGATCGGCCAGATTCTGGCCCAAATCGTGGTGCAGCGCCCCACGCCTGCCGCCGATGACTCCCATTGAATTCTTAAGCCCCAGGCTGAGGCGGCTGAGACCATGGTGTTTGGCCACGGGCACGTTTATGTAGGTATCCGCCGTCAAGGCGTCTTTATAGATGTCCCACTGTTTCAGGGAGCGGCCCTTGGCTATTTCAACCGGAACGAATTTTCGCTGATCGATATGCACAAGTTTCGCCTGTGTGCTGCCGATGGATTTAATCGCTTCGGTCATCCCGCTGTTATTGTAGCAGCGCCGTTTCTCGTTGCAGGTGTAGTCGAAGATCATCACCTCCTTGGCTCCCTCCTCTAGTGCCATCTCAACCAGGGTTCTGACCACCTGCGGGTGGGTGTTGGCCCCCTGCTCGGGCTTGCGGTCCCAGCCGATATTGGGTTTCACCACCACCTTATCTCCCGGCTTGACGAACCGGCTCATGGAGCCGAGCAGGTCGACGGTTTCTCGCACCAGCGCCCCATAGTCACTCCCTGTAACCTTTGCCACGTCGGGTACGGATTCGTTCAGGGCAAGACACTCGGGGACACGAAGGAGGGGAAGGGAGAGACTGAGACCACCGCTGTAAAGCGCCACCTGTTTGAGAAATCGACGTCTGTTCATGGACTGCTCCGCTGCGTTGTTGATTGTTCTGCTACCCCGCAAGTCTACCACATCGGTCCTGGTGCTACCAGCACGTGATGGATGTTTGGTGTCCGAAAACACCTATTCACTCTTAATTATCGGGTGCTTGGTAGAGGTTCCCAGAATCCGACCTAGCAAAATAACATCGTAGAATAATTGATTTTACGAGTACCACATGTGTGAATATCCTTGACAAAATCGACCCAACACAGCACAAAGTAGTACTGACATTTGTGGTACATGATAATTAGCCCGGCCCGGGCACGTCAACCTTATGCTGCTGCCTGGGTGAAGGAGAACAAGATCATAAATTTTCAGGCAGGTACACACGATGAATGAAGCATTGATTCTGGAGAAACTGGACCAGCTATCCGCCGAAGTAAGCTCGCTCAAATCCGATGTCATGCAGGACATCAGGAAAGACCTCGAACCGGTATTGAAAGATGCGATGCCAAGTATTTCCAGCATTCTGGAAGATATAGATGACCGCTACACCAAAGAGAAGGCCATCCACCTCGCCCAGAATGTCCTCACCAGTCTCGATGAGCTGAACGACATCGTCGATACCGTCAAAGCCGGCATGGAACTGAAGGGGGACATGATGCCGGTGGTCAAGCAGGTATACCCGTCAACGATCAATTTTTTCAACGATCTCAGCGGGGAATTTCATGTCGACGAGCTCACTATTCTGCTCAGGAAACTGATAACCAACCTGGACAGCCTCGGAGAAGCGATGGATATGCTCAAGGCGGGGGTCGAGCTCCGGGACGAAATGGTTCCCATCGTCCAGCTCATGTACCCGCGCATCATCCGCTTTATGAAATCGCTGCATGAAGGCGAGTTCCAAGCCGAGAAACTCGGCGACCTGCTGCACACCATATTGATCAACATCCACACCCTGAGCGACCTGCTCAATATGGCCCAGCCCATGACCGAATTCGTCAAGGAATTCACCGCCGTCATGAAAGGCTCCGACATCATGAATTCGGTAAATCTCTGGCTCGACAGCCTGCAGCAGAGCAGCGGCCTGGTGAAAGTCGCGGGCGTCTCGTGGACCCAGTTGAAAAGACTCGATTACAACGAAAAGCAGGTCGAAGAGATCTGCAACGCGATCTCAGGTCTCGATTTTACCAAAGCCGAACCCGTGGGCCCGTTCACCCTGATGAAAAAGATGAGGGACCCCAAAGTCCAGTCTGCCCTGGGTTTCATGTTCATGATGCTGGAGACCATGGGCACCGTGGTACTGGCCTACCAGGATGATAAGAGAGAACAAGAGAACAACACATAAATGATGAGTTCACATACGGTTACACCGACTGTATCAATCTCGCACCTGTAAACCTGACCGTAAAGGAGGCAACAGAAAACATGAAAAAGCTAGTCATACTCGGTGGCGGCACCGGGGGTACCATGATGGCGAACAAGCTGAGGAAGGATTTGGACGATGACTGGTCGATCACCATTATCGACAAGGACAATATCCATTATTACCAGCCCGGCTATCTTTTCGTTCCGTTCGACATCAACAAACCGCGTGAGATCAGAAGGAGCAAGCGGGAGTTCATCAACCCGGGAATCGAATTTGTCATCAGCGATATCACCAATGTCGACTGGGACAAGCAGGAGGTCTCCACCGCGACCGAAGGTAAATTCAACTACGATATCCTGGTAATGGCCACCGGCTGTGATATCAGACCAGACGAAGTGGAAGGGCTCGAGGAGGGCTGGGGGCACGACATCTATGGGTATTACCGCTTTAACGACTGCCAGGAACTGGGCAAGGCGCTGAAGAGGTTCAAAGGCGGCAGGATGGTGGTCAATATCGCCGAAATGCCGATCAAGTGCCCGGTTGCGCCGCTCGAGTTCGCCTTTCTCGCAGACTGGTATTTCCATGAGCGGGGCATTCGCGACGATGTCGAGATCGAATTCGTCACTCCGCTTTCGGGTGCGTTCACCAAACCGGTTGCCACCAAAGTTCTGACCGATGCCTGCGAAGACAAGAATATCAAGATCATTCCAAATTTTGCGCTCGGCTCGGTCGACCATAAGGCGAAAGTCATTCAGGCCTTTGACGGCAGCGAAGTGGAATATGACATGCTGGTCTCCATTCCGCCCAACTTCGGGGCCCAGGTCATGATCGACTCCGGTATTGCCGACCCCATGGGCTACATCCCCGTCGACAAGCACACCCTGCAGCCTGAAGGCCGCGACAATGTCTGGGTTCTGGGCGACGGAACGGACGTACCGACCTCGAAGGCAGGCGCGGTGGCCCACTTCCAGGGAGACGTGCTGCATGAGAACATCCTGGCCTATGTTTCGGGAGGTGAACAGCACGCCCGGTCGGACGGGCACGCGGTCTGATTCATCGAATCAGGCTTCGGGAAAGCCTACATAATCGACTTCAACTACGACCAGGAGCCACTGACCGGGAAGTACCCCTTTCCAGCCATCGGCCCGATGAGTCTGCTGAAAGACACGGAACTCAACCACATGGCCAAACTTATGTTCAAGTGGGCCTACTTCAACCTGCTCCTCAAGGGGGCCTGGCTTGGACCGCCCGACTTGATGATGGAAGGCAAAGTGAGATAACCTGCGAGATCGATCTCCACCTTTTTCGCAGCCGGCCGGGGTCGCAAGATCCCGGCCATTTTTATTTATCCGCACCCCCCTCTCTGCCACCCCTCTGGTTGAAAAACCTTTTGAAACCTCCGATCTTCTCTTATAAAAGGAGGTTATGAAAGGAAGTTGGACATATCCTGACCTCATTGACCTTGAATATTTCCTGGCAGGGGACCGGGAACGGCCCCAGGCCGATCTGCACCGCAGGGATCGGCAGCTCTACCTCGATTTCCCAGCCGAAATTCAACAGGCCGATAAGGAGTCACTGATCCAGCAGTGGCTGCTCGGCCTCAGGCATCAGGAGTTCCCCACGGGGAAAAGCCCCGGCCAGACCATCGTCGATCTATTCAGGGCCTTCACCATTATCCTGTTGCTCTGCGGCGCTTTTCTCGGTCTGGCGAGCGGATTGACCTTTTTCACCTACTCCGGGACAACCCCGGTAAACGTCATTAATTTTTTATTTCTCTTCCTTTTCAGCCAGCTCCTGATGCTGCTCTTTCTTTTTTTGGGCGCGGGATTCAGGTTGGCTGGGTTGGCGCTGCTCCCGGCACCGATCACGGGTTTCTATGGGAGAACTGTCGCCTGGTTGTTGCAGCACTCCAAAAAACTCAACCGTATCCTGGCGGGCAGCCACAGGGGCAATGCAACCCAGCTTGTAGGATTGCTGAAGACGCAGCGGGCGGTTTACGGACCAACATTCTACTGGCCGCTCTTCAGCCTCTCCCAAGGGGTAATGGTGTGTTTCAACCTTGGTCTGCTGACGGCAACGTTGTTCAGGATACTGACCAGTGATATTGCCTTTGGCTGGCAATCGACCATTCAATTCAGCACCGCATTCATTTCCAAGACGGTACAGACGCTTGCCCTGCCCTGGTCATGGATCGTTCCTACCAATCATAGCTTCCCTTCGGCAGCCCAGATAGAGGGCAGCAGAATCATTTTGAAGGACGGCATCTATCATTTGCAGACCCAGGACCTGGTCTCCTGGTGGCCGTTTCTCGTACTCTGCATCCTTTTCTATGGGGTGTTCGTCAGGCTGCTCCTGGTCGCGGCCGGCAGGATTGGTCAGTGGAGGGCTCTGCACAGCCTGAAAACCGACAGGCCGGTGCTGGCCCAGGTGGTCGGCCGCATGACCACACCGCTGATGAGGAGTCAGGCTGCCGCAGCCGACGCTGGAAGTACCTACATTGCCGATCCCGAGGAGCGAGGCAGAAGCGCTGATTCGGTGCGGCCCGTGCCACCGACGACCAGTCTGCTGGTGCTGCTTTCCGAGGAACTATCAGAAAACTACACCGGCACAGGGTGGAAACAATTTCTCAGTGACATCGGTTTCTCTGTTTCGGGCATCGAAATCTATCGCCAGGACGCTGCCGCCCCCCATTCTCTTTTCGAGGGGGTGGCGGGCAATGTAAACCTCGGTGAAGGCGGGGTGATGCTGGTCATGGA
>JARFQM010000072.1 GCA_029287755.1 Desulfofustis sp.
AACATCAATATTCGCGCCCTGGCGGTGGCTGACACGGCTGATTTCGGCATCCTCAGACTGATCGTCGACAAGGTCGATGAGGCCGAGACGGCGCTCAAGGAGAAAGGCTTCACGGTCGGCAAGACGACGGTGATCGCCGTCGAAGTTCCGGACCGGACCGGCGGGCTGGCCGAAGTGCTGGACTGCGTCCAGAAAATCGGGCTCAACGTCGAATACATGTATGCCTTCGTCAACAAGACCGGCGAGAATGCTGTGCTCATCTTCCGTTTTGACGATATGACCAGGGCAATCAACTCGCTGCAGGAAAATGGTTTTACCATTCTTGAAAGCAGCCAGGTGTACAATCTCTAATAACTGCACGTTGCCGGCAGTGGCTGAGCTCACTGCAGAGGGTTCTGGGAGCAGCCCAAAGGCACGTGAGGCCGCTCTGAGCGGTGCAGCGTGCGGTCTTGGCAACAGCGAGGTCGATGAGGTCGCGGCCAGGGGAACGAGGAGTTGGTGGACAAGATGATTTGGGACAAAAATGAGCAGATGGCCGCCGACGATCTGGCTGGACTGCAGCTCGACAGGCTGCAGAAGATAGTCGGGCGGGTGGCCACGCACGTTCCGTTTTACCGTAATAAATTCAAGGAAGATAAATTCGATCCGGCCTCGCTGGGCTCGCTCGACGACATCAGGCGGTTGCCTTTCACGACCAAACAGGATCTTCGCAACAACTATCCCTACGGCATGTTCGCCGTGCCCCTGCGCGACGTGGTCCGCATTCACTCATCTTCGGGCACCACCGGTATGGCCACGGTCGTCGGTTATACGCAAAATGATATCGACACCTGGTCGAACCTTATTGCCCGTATTCTGACGGCCGCCGGGGTCAGCACCCACGACGTGATCCAGATCGCCTTCGGCTACGGCCTGTTCACCGGCGGTTTCGGTCTGCATTACGGGGCGGAAAAGCTTGGCGCCTCGGTAATCCCGATCTCATCTGGCAACACCCGCAGACAGATTCAGATCATGCAGGATTTCAAGACCACCGCGCTGGTCTGCACGCCCTCTTATGCCCTGAAAATTGCGGATGTGATGATGGACCAGGGCATCAACCCCAATGGTCTGTCGCTCAAGTTCGGCCTGTTCGGGGCCGAACCCTGGTCCGAAAAGATGCGGCAGGAAATCAGCGAGCGTCTCGGTATCCTGGCCACCGACAACTACGGCCTGTCCGAAGTCATGGGCCCGGGGGTGGCCGGTGAATGCCAGTATTGCAACGGTCTGCACGTCAATGAAGATCATTTCCTCATGGAGATACTTGATCCCGCGACCCTGGAACCGGTCGAAAACGGAGAGGTCGGTGAGCTGGTGGTCACTACGCTCACCAAGGAAGCCTTCCCCGTGGTCCGCTATCGGACCAGGGACCTGACCAGGGTGCTGCCGGAGCCCTGTCCGTGCGGCAGGACCTTCAGGAGAATAGAGCGCATCACCGGACGCACCGATGATATGCTGATCATCAAAGGCGTCAATGTCTTTCCGACCCAGATCGAATCGATCCTGTTCGACATCGAGGGCACCCAGCCTCACTATAACCTGGTCATCGAGCGGGAGAACAACGAGGACAAGGTCACGGTCCTGATTGAGGTGGTCGAATCGATCTTCTTCGACGAGATGAAAAAACAGAGGACCATGGTGGACCACATCAAGAAACGGCTGGCCTCGGAGCTCGGTGTCGGCGTCCATGTCAAGCTGGTCGAAGAGCGCAGCCTCGAGCGTTTCAACGGCAAGGGCGCCCGGGTCATCGACAAGCGTGAACTCTGATGAAGATCCGTTCCGACAATCGTGCTGCCGACCAATTGAGGCCCTTTGGAGTTGAGCAGGGTATCCAGCCCCAGGCCTATTCCTCCCTGCTGATCAAGACCGGAGCCACCCAGGTGATCTGTGCGGTCAGCCTCGAAGAGAAAGTTCCCCCGTTTTTAGAAGATGCCGCCATGGGCTGGATTACCGCCGAATATTCGATACTGCCGGGGGCTACTTCTTCGCGATACCGCCGGGAAACGGGTTCGAGATCGGGCAGGAGTATGGAAATTCAGCGCTTGATCGGCCGCAGCCTGAGGATGATGGTGGATCTCGAAGCGCTCGCGGGATTTACCCTGAGGGTCGACTGTGATGTCCTCAATGCCGACGGCGGCACCAGGACCGCCGCGATTACCGGTGGTGCGCTGGCCGTCAACGCAGCCATAGCCAGAATGGTGGCCGAAAAACGGCTCCCCGCGCTTCCCCGGCTGCAGCAGACGGCCGCAATCTCCGCCGGTCTTGTCGGCGGCACGGTGCTGCTCGATCTGGACTACCAGGAGGATTCCCAGGCCGATGCCGACGGAAATTTCGTCATGGCCAACGGCCGCTGGGTGGAAATTCAAGTAACCGCGGAATCGGCCCCGATCAGTGATGAGCAGTTCGAGACCATCAGGCACTATGCGGCCAAAGGCATCGCCGAATTGAACGCCTTGTGGGACACCGTATCCTAGCACTCGTTGTCCAATGATCAGTGGTACCAGGGAATGGGCGGTGGCCGAGATCAACTGCAGTGTCGGGTGTCCCCACGATTGCCGCTATTGTTATGCCCGGGTGGCTGCACTGAAAAAAGGGCTTATCGATTCCGCCTCGGACTGGACCCGATCCCGGATCATTGACTCTGAAGTGAAGTCAAGCCGGCCACGCTACGGCGGCCAGGTGATGTTTCCGACCGCTCACGATATTGTCGAAGACAACCTTGAAGCGGCGCTGCAGGTGATGAGCCGTCTGCTCGAGGCTGACAACCAATTACTGATCGTCTCCAAGCCCTCACGGGTCTGCATCGAGCAGATCTGCGACCGGTTCTTCGCGCAGCGGAGCCAGATTCTGTTCCGCTTCACCATCACCAGCAGGAACGACCACATCCTGGGGGTCTGGGAACCTGGCGCTCCTGACTACCAGGAGCGGTTGGAAAGCTTGCAGCTGGCGTCTAAGAGGGGATTTCAGACCTCGGTCAGTATCGAGCCGATGCTGGATCTCGAAGATGTGCGGGGAATGATTGATGAGATCGAACCATATGTCAGCCACTCGATCTGGGTCGGCAAGCTGAATCGCCTAGAGGAGCGGGTGAAGATCGACTCCGGTGAGGTCGCCGCCGAGGTCGAACGAATCAGAAATGAACAGCAGGACCGGAACATCATTGACCTCTACGAGGC
>JARFQM010000076.1 GCA_029287755.1 Desulfofustis sp.
CCCGGCCCCGCCCAGGCGCTCCACTCCCAGGCCTATCCGCCCCGTCCCGCTACGCGTGCCCAACCACACCCCCACTACAGCTCCCACATCTGCAGGTCCGCTACTTGCAACCCCATGACCCACAGAAGCGACCAGTACCCCGAGGCAAAAAAGTCAGTCTTGTATATTGACCTTAGAACCCCTGGAAACTAAGAACAAGTCCGTGAAAAGCTGATGGCTGATGAAAATGCCCAGTTCATCAAAGGCAAAGTCGCTGACATCAAGGTTGAAAGCGACGGGGTTACCGTGATTGCCGAAGATGCCGTCTCCGGTGGAAAAGTACAGCAGAAGGTAGACCTGGCGGTTCTTGCCACCGGCATGCAGCCCAGTATAGCGGAAGGCGGTGCGCCTGCCGGCGTGAATCTGGATAATAACGGATTCGTACTGTCCGACTACGCCAACGGCATTATCGGCGCCGGCTGCGCCAAGAAGGCATCCGACGTCGTGACCACCACTCAATCATCCACTGCCGCTGCCCTTAAGGCAATTCAGGTTTCCAGGAGGTAATGAACAATGGATAAAAAATATTGCGCTTATTTGTGTTCTGGTTGCGGCATCGGCGACGCGCTCGATATGGACGCTCTGGCCGAAGTGGTAACCGGCGAAATGTCCATGGACTGTAAAACCGCAGACTGCCTTTGCGGTGCCGATGGACGCGCCCTGATCGAAGCCGACGTTGCCGAGGGTGTTAACACGGTGGTTGTCGGCGCCTGTTCTCCGCGAGTCATGAAGAACGAATTCGATTTTGGCGACAATACCATTACGCTTCGGGCCAATCTGCGTGAGCAGGTGGTCTGGGCCGAAGTGAAACCAGCAGAAGGTGAAGAACCCCATGCCGAGGCTGCCGAATTTCTGAATGAAACTGCAGCCGACTACATGCGTATGGCCTGCACCCAGGCCCAGAAAACCGTGCCGCCAGAACCGCACAAGTTGGAGAATCTGAGCAGGAAGATCCTGGTCATGGGTGGCGGTATCACCGGTCTTACTGCTGCCAAGGAAGCTGCAGCTGCCGGCTATGAGGTAACCCTGATCGAGAAGGAAGATAAACTGGGTGGTAAAGCCAACGACTGGAGACAATCATTCCCGACTAAATCGCCCTGGACCGATCTTGAAGACAATCCGGTTGCGGCGATGATCGCAGAGGTGGAGGGTGACTCTAAAATCACCATTAAGACCGGCACCGAGGTCGCGCGCATTGCCGGCGGGCCCGGCGCTTTCAGGGTAACCATGAAAGCTGCCGGCACCGAGACCGAGTGGGATGCCCCTGCCAAGGTCACCGGTGAAGAGCGCGAGTTGATTGAAAAAGGCGAAATGGAAAACCCCAACGCCAGCCTGAAGGATTATATGGAGGCTGATCCCAACGCTGAGATCCATGGCGCGGTGGTGGTTGCCACCGGTTGGGTTCCAGCCGATGTGTCCGAGTACGAGCATCTCGGCTATGGGGCCATCAAGAACGTGGTGACCAATGTCGAATTCGAGAAACTGGCCAAGGAAGGCAAGGTTCCCGCCAATGTCGCTTTCGTACAGAGCCCTGGAGGTAAAGACCATGATATGGACTTTCCCTACTGCAACTCGGTCACCTCGATGGTGGCCCTGAAACAGGCCCAATATGTCTGCGAAGACAATGAAGACGGCAAGGCTTATCTGCTCTACCAGCACATGCGTACGCCTGGAAGTCAGGAACTGTACTACAAGGCTGCCCAGCAGAACGACGGCATCTTCATGACCAAAGCAGCGGTGACCAAAGTTGAAGAAAACGGAGGCTCTCTGAAAGTTACTGCAGAGGACACCCTGCTCGGCGATAACCTTGAACTCGATGTCGACATGGTCGTGCTGGCCGCCGGTATGGTGCCGACCACCAAGGAAGAAGACATCGTCAATCTGGCCTATCGCCAGGGGCCGGCATTTATCGATCTGGATCTGTTCGACGGTTAGGCCGATTCTCAGTTCATCTGTGTCCCTTCCGAAACCAGAAGAACGGGTGTGTACACCTGTGGTGGGGTGCGCAAGGCCGAAACCATCGATGAGGCCATCGATGATGCCACCGGTGCTGCCTTAAAGGCGATCCAGTGTCTCGAATCCACCGACCGCGGGGTTTCGGTTCACCCCCGCTCCGGTGACAAGACCTGGCCCGATTTTTTCATGCAGCGCTGCACCCAGTGTAAACGGTGTACTGAGGAATGCCCGTTTGGCGCCCTCGATGATGACGAGAAAGGAACGCCGCTGCCCAATAACACCAGATGCCGCCGCTGCGGTACCTGTATGGGCTCCTGCCCCGAGCGAATCATTGGTTTCACCGACTACAACATCGATTTGATCGGCTCTATGATCAAATCGGTGGAAGTACCTGAAGAGGACGACGATCGTCTGCGGGTGGTTGTCTTCGTCTGTGAGAACGACGCTTACCCGGCGCTCGACATGGCCGGTATGAGAGGCAACGGTCTCAATCACATGATCCGCTTTATCCCGGTTCGTTGTCTCGGATCCGTGAACATGGCCTGGATCCGCGACGCCCTGTCGGCAGGTATGGACGGCGCCATGCTGCTCGGCTGTACCTACGGGGACGACTACCAGTGCCATTTTGTAAAAGGCTCTGAGATCGCCAACAAACGTATGGAAAATATTGGCGAGACACTTTCTACCCTCGGACTCGAGTCGGAACGCTGCGCTACGGAACAGGTAGCTATCACCGACTATGACAAGATCCCGCAGATCTTGAACAATTTCGTCGAGGAAATCGTCGAGATGGGACCGAATCCGTTTAAAGGCTTCTAACCTGTGTGGTATCTTGCCGGGCTGCAC
>JARFQM010000079.1 GCA_029287755.1 Desulfofustis sp.
CTGTAAAACAGTGCAACCTGAGATGAAGGTCGCCCTGGTGGAACCGCGTTTAAAGCGGGTCTCGTTTCTGCGCCACGTCTGTCGGCTGCTTGGGCTGGCAGACATAGAGGTGCATGGCTGCCGGCTTGAGGAACGTACTATCCCGGGTGAATCGGACTTTCGCTGGGTGGTCAGCAGGGCCGTAGCCGAGATCGGTGATTTCCTGACTCTCTGCAGTCGCTTTAGAGACTATGGATCCTCGGTTGTCTGTATGAAAGGTCCAGGGTATCTTGAGGAGTTGAAAACATCCGCCGACGTTTCCGAAGGCTGGAAGTTGGTGGATAAAAAAACCTACCGGCTGCCTTACTCCGGCGCCCAGCGGGCGCTGCTCGAGTTCCGGGGAGCGGAAGCATGGCCGGCTTTTTAAAAGGCGCAACTGCATAAAAACGAATTAGAATCGATGAAGAACCATAACCTGGTGGTGGTAGCCAATGAAGCTTCGACGCCTCTGGCCCGGAAAGTGGCCGATCTGCTGGGTGTCGAATTTTCTGAGATGATCCGCAAGAAGTTTACCGACGGGGAAATCTATCACGCCTTTCCCACCAGAATTGCGGAGCGGGATCTGGTCATTATCGGGGCGACCCACAACGACTCGTCTCACCAGGAAGTACTCGACCTGATCCAGGGCGGCCGCTACTGGAATGCCGCCTCGATCAGCGTGGTGATCCCGTTTCTGGGGTATTCGACAATGGAACGGGCCAAACCGGGCAGCCGTGAAATTCCCAAGGGCATCACCAGGACCAGGCAGATCTTCAGGGCCCGGCCCAATTTCGTCGCCTTTATCGACCTGCATTCCGAAGCGGTGCTCCATGCCCATGCGGGCGAGATCAGGACCAAACACATCTGGAGCGATCGACTGGTGGTGGATAAGGTGCGTTCCCTTGGAGTGCAGGACTTCGTCCTGGTTTCACCCGATTATGGATTCTCCAAGCGGGTCGCCCGTCTGGCGAGCCTGCTCGACTGTCCCCACACGGCGGCGGACAAGGACCGTTTTGACACCGACAAAACCATTGTCGGGATGATATCCTCGGTGGTCAAGGATCGCACCGCCATCGTCTGCGACGATATGATCCGTACCGGCGGCTCGATCATCCAGACCGCACAGCGCTGTTTTGAAGCCGGCGCCAGGCAGGTATACGTACTGGCCACTCATCTGGTGCTGGCCGGCGATGCCAGACAGAAATTCGAGCAGCAGCGCATTGCCAGAGTGATCGGCTCCGATTCCTATCCCGGCGTCGTTCCCGATCAGCTGGTGGAAGTCTATTCGGTCGCACCGCTCATCAAAAAAGCCTTGAAATCTCACCTCATGCCCCCGGCTGAGCAACTCAGGGAGTTCAGCAGCTGAGCCTACAGGAGTCCACTGAAGCAAGAGCAGCATGAAGCACGATTTAATCCGTCAATACCTCAAGCACACGGTTTTATTTAAAAACCTGAGTTCACAGCAGCTTGATACCATCATCGAGCACGTCACCGTACGGCACGTGTCGGAGGGTGATATCGTCCATCGCAAGGGTGATACGGCGGATACCTTTTATGTGGTCGCCGTCGGTGAGATGGAGCTGCTCATGGAGGGAGAGGACGGAATTACTACGATTGTCGGCAGAGTAGGGCCCAGCGGCCATTTTGGGGAGACCTCCCTGCTCACCAACAAGCCCCAGTCGCTGACCATTCGATCGCTGTGCGATTCGGTGCTGCTCTGTTTCACCGATCGCTTTTTCAGGCGCATGCTGGGCGAGTTCCGCATCGTTCAGGAACAGATCGAGGCGGCCCTGGCGGAACGGTTGCGTTTATCGTTCCAGAACCTGTCATCCGGCGTCCAGGCCTGCGACATCTCGACCCGTGAAGAAATCCGCATTGTCGATATGATGCCGCTGAACGGGGACAAGACTGAGTCCGACGAGGCGGGCAGCAAGGAACGGATCATGCGGTCCCAGTCGGCCAAGGAGATCCAGGCCGCCATCGAGCGCTTCTCGGCCAATGACGACCCGGTGCTGCTCACCGGAGAATCGGGTACCGGGCGCCGGCTCATCGCCAAGCAGATTCACCTGCAGGGCAATCAGGCCCAGGGACCCTACATCGACATCGACGTGCGTGACTTCAGCGCCGATGAATTAAGCAAAAAACTGTTCGGCGTCAGACACGACTTCTTTCCGTTCAGCCAGGTAAAGCAGACCGGCATACTCGAACAATTCTGTCGGGGCACCGTGGTGATCAGGCACTTCGAGCAGATGCCTCCAGCGGTGCAGGACAAAATCGCCAACGCCGTTCATACGCTGTTTTTCACCAGGGAAGGGGGGGAGCGGGAAATAGCCTTTGAAGCCCGGCTGATCTTCATCAGCGATCTATCTCTGGAGAAAATCAGGGAACAGCACCTGCTGACGCGCGGTCTGGAACAGATTCTGACAGCCAAATTGTTTCATGTGGCCCCGCTTCGCTTTCACAAGCGGGACATTCCCCACCTGGTCGATTACTACCTGCACCGGTTCAGCCGCGAATACGGCAAGAATATACGAGAAGTCGCCCCCGAAACCCTCGGCATCCTGATGAATTACGACTGGCCGGGCAACCTGACCGAGCTTTCCACCGTATTGCAGCGGGCGGTTATGCTGGCCAGAGACGATGAGCTGCTCAGTGATCACATTCTTCTGGGGCTGCCCAAAAGTGAAGGGAAATGGGAATTCAATCTATTGCGTCTCGGCTGGGTCCGGTCGCTGATCGAAAGCAAGCTCTATCCTGCCCTGCCCAGCGCCGTGGTCGGCATCGTCCTGCTGGTCGCGGTACTGACCTTGTTCTTTGGACCCGAAGACCCGGAGAAGAACATCGGCATCACCCTGAGCTGGGTGATCGGCTGGCCCCTGCTTTTTTTCTCCTTCTTCTTTCTGGCCCGCACCTGGTGTTCGGTCTGCACGCTGGCCCTGCCCGGCACCCTGCTGCAGCGGCTGGTCAAGCCGACCCGCTCGACCCCGGTGTTTCTGAAAAAATATTCCGGCTGGATCATGGCCTGGCTATGCATCATCGTCCTCTGGGTGGAAATCGTCTGGAACGCCTATGAAAATCCGGTGCTGACCGGTTGGATCATTCTGGCGGTGAGCGTCGGTTCGATCGTCTTCAGCCTCTTTTTCAAGCGCCGGGCCTGGTGCCGTTATCTCTGCCCGCTGGGGGCGATCAATGCCATCTTCGCCATGCCTTCGATCCTCGAAGTGCGCTCCAACCGGCATCTCTGCCTCAACCGCTGCGAGGACCATGCCTGCTACGCGGGAGATCTGGAGACCGAGGGCTGCCCCATGTTTCGCCATCCGTTCATGGTCGACAACAACAGGGACTGCATCGTCTGCGGCAGGTGCATGAAGCACTGCAACAAGCATTCGGTCCACCTCAACGTACGCATGGCGCCCCAGGAACTTTGGGATATCGAGGCCCCGCGCCGGCCCGACAGCTTTCTGATTGTCTCGCTGGGGGCTATTTTCTTTCTCTTCGCCCTGCACACCGAGTTCTACGAACTGATCTATTCCATCCAGCAGAGCTATCCCAGCCTGCTCGGCCGGCTGCCCTTTGCGCTTCTGGGTTCGGCGGTTTTCTTCGGGCTCATTTTTATTTTCCAGGTCGGTTACTACCTGACCGTGAATCTGCAGGCCTATCTGACCAAGATTGACCGGGTGCTGATTCTGCGGCTGCTGGGCTACGGTTTTATTCCCATTATTTTGGGTGTCTACCTGGCGGTTTATTTCGAGATATTCGTTTCCGAGTCGTGGCGCCTGGCCGCCAATCTGAGGGAAATGCTCAGCCTGTCACCGGTGCGCGAGGGAGCCCGGCTAATCAGTCCCGATGCCTCGGCCCTGATCCAGGTCTTCACCGTAGCAGGGGGGTTCTTCGCCTCGCTCTATGCGACCCATCGAATCATCGACCGGATCAAGGGCGGCGGGGTCGTCAAAAGGGATCTCATTCTACCCTACAGCTTGCTCTTCGGCTTTACCATCCTCTTCGTCGTCTTCATGAAGACCTCCCGGATTATCGTGTTTTATTGAAGTGAGGCTCGGCAGGCGCACCACACCTCGGCGATTGTTCGCATTTTTTCAGCAAAAAGGTAAGGTGGGGCCAGAGAGAAATTCCACAAGGTAATTGGTATGCAACAGATCCTGGGTGCAGTCGAGGCAGTCGACAAGATACGTAAAGGGCTCATCAGCTCGGAACAGCTGGTCCGCCGCTGTCTCGAGCAGATCGAGCGGCTCGAGGCCGAGGTGCAGGCCTGGGCCCACCTCGACCCGGACTATGCCCTGGAGCAGGCCCGCAAGTCAGACAAGGTGGCAGGTGAGGCGGTTCGACAGGGCCAGCCCCTGGGACCGTTGCACGGGATACCGGTGGGTATCAAGGATATCATCGACACCAGGGACCTGCCTACCGAAAACGGTACCGTGCTGCATGCCGGCCGACGCCCAGAAATTGATGCCGCCCTGGTGACCCGACTCAAGGAAGCCGGTGCGGTCATCCTCGGTAAGACAGTCACCACCGAACTGGCCGTTTTCCATCCGGGCAAGACCAGAAA
>JARFQM010000191.1 GCA_029287755.1 Desulfofustis sp.
GTGTAGACCATGCCGTTCTCGGAAATCTCCCAGCTCTCGGCGATATTTCCAGAGATGTCGCTCACATTGTCTACATCGAAGGTGATCATCCGGTCGTCAGTGTTGGCTGCATATTCAGCGCCTGAGAATTCAAAAATCTCGGCCGGGTCAAGGGTGATGATGTCATCAAGCGCGTTGGCGATCACCAGGGTGTCTTTCGGCGTCGCTGCCTGGGCGGCCTGAACTGCAGCGAAAAACACCACTAGCGTACACAGAAGTAGTTTTTTCATGGTTCTCTCCTATTACTGATACGGGGTTGTGTATCTCATGCCGAATGGGAGCGGCTCCCATGGCTGCCGCTTATTCGGCGGGCCAGGCGTACTCTGGCAATTTCAATTTCTGTTCTGAAGCAGATGAATTCGTCCTGCCGCACGATTCAGCGGCACTACTCAATAGGGAATAAGCGAAGACCATCTCTGTATCTTAGCTTGGCACACCTCACTGAATACTCCCTAGCTTATTACTAGATTGTTGGTCATTTTCACAACAGTTTATCGCTCATTGCTGCTCCCTGCCGATCAGAGTGAGGAACTCCTCCTCGGAAAGGATAGTCTTTCCAGCTTCCCTGGCCTTGGTCAACTTGGAGCCGGCCTTTTCACCGGCCACCACATGGGTCGCCTTTCTGGTAACCGAGGAAGCAATGGTGCCGCCGTGTTCTTTGACCAGTTTCTTGGCCTCGTCACGGGAAAGCCTGGTCAGGCTGCCGGTGAATACCAGGGTCGCACCCGACAGGGCGAGGTCGTCTGTTTTTTTCTCCGCAGATGCCGGTGAGACGCCTGCCTGGCTGAGGCGGGAGAACATTTCTATGATTCTCTCATCGGCAAAATAGTCGACCAGGCTGCGGGCCGCCTGATCGCCGATGCCGTCTATTTCGAGGAGCTCTTCCTCGGTGGCTCCAGCCAGCTTGTCCATGGAGCCGAAGTGAGACTCGAGCAGCGAAGCACTGTTTTCACCAATGAAACGTATGCCCAGCGCGGCGATGAAATCGGCCAGCGGCGGTGTCCGGGCCCGGTCGATGGCGGCCAGCACGTTATCGGCCGATTTTTCGGCCCAGCCTTCGAGGTCTTTCAACACCTCCCTGTCCATGGTGTAGAGATCGGCGATCTCGCCAATGATCTTCTCCTCGTATAGCTGCTCGACATAACGCCTGCCGAGCCCCTCGATGTCGAGGCCCGCCTTGGAGCAGTAGTGGATAAGCCCCCTGAGGAGCTGGGCCGGGCATTGCAGATTGGGGCAGCGGGTCACCGCTTCGTCGTCGGGTTTGATCAATTCGCTGTCGCAGGCCGGACAGCGGCGTGGCAGCGTGATCGGGGTCTCGTGACCGCTGCGGCGGGCAACGATCGGTTTGACCACTTCTGGTATCACATCGCCGGCCCGCTGTACCAGAACCGCGTCACCGACGCGCAAATCCTTGCGATCGATCTCACCCTGGTTGTGCAGGGTCGCTCTGCTCACCGTGGCGCCGTCAAGATTGACCGGCTCCAGCAGGGCAACCGGGGTTACGGCGCCGGTTCTCCCCACCTGGAACTCCACCCCCGTCAGTGTGGTGGTAGCCTGGGTGGCGGGAAATTTTCTGGCGATGGCCCAGCGCGGCGCCCGCGACTTGACCCCGAGTCGGTTCTGCAGTCCAAGCTCATCTACTTTGACCACCATGCCGTCGATTTCATAGGGGAGCTGGTGGCGAATCGCAGCCAGGCGCTCAAATCGGCTGATTACCTCATCGATATCGATGCAGAAGGAGTTGTGGGGGCAGGCGGGAAAACCGATCTGCTGGAGATAGTCGAGCAGCTCGGTCTGGCTGGCGCAAGGGGTCGATTGTGGATCACCAACTCCGTAGGCAAAAAATTTCAGAGGCCGCTGGGCGGTTATCGAGGGATCGAGCTGCCGCAGTGATCCCGCCGCCGCGTTGCGTGGATTGGCAAAAGGCTGCAGTCCCTGGGCCAGTTGGCTGTTGTTGAGATCGGCAAAGCCCTGCTTTTCCATGTAAACCTCGCCCCGAACTTCGAGCAGGTCAATGTCGCTGCGCAGCAGACGCAAGGGGATCGCCGTGATGGTTTTGAGCTGAGCACTAATATCTTCGCCGATAATGCCGTCCCCCCTGGTCGAGCCCGTGACCAGCCGGCCCTGCTCGTAAACCAGTTCAACTGCAAGGCCGTCCATTTTGGGCTCGGCCGAGAAACCGCTGCTCACCGGTTCGTTCAGAAAGCGTTCCAGCCGCAGGCTGAAATCCCTGAGATCCTGGTCGGAGAAACCATTTTCGAGGCTCAGCATCGGCAACCGGTGCGCCACCTGTTCGAACTTGTCAAGCGGAACTCCCCCGACCCTTCTGCTGGGAGAATCCTCGGCCGCCAGATCGGGGTAAGCTTCTTCCAGTTTCAGCAGCTCCTGGAAGAGCCGATCGTACTCCCCGTCGGAAATCAGCGGGTCGTCGAGAACATGGTAGCGATAGGCATGCTCGTTGAGTTCTTTAGTGAGTTCGGCGATACGCCGGGCTGCTTCCATCAATTCAGGATTTGCTCAGCAGTTTCCCGGATTTGGCGACATTGTCGCGGTCCAGTTCATCAACCATCAGCAGTACTGCTTCGGGGGGCTTGCCTGTCTCTTTGCAGATGACTTTGGTAACTCCTTTGCTTATTTTTTCTTTCTGCTTTTTGGACAGGGTTCCGGCCACCCGGATGTTGACATAGGGCATGGTGTCTCCTTTGATGTTTGAATTAGTCTTGCCCGAAAGACCACTTCGGACTATGGTGCGGCGTACGCCGCGCGACTTGCGGTCGAGTGGCTTACCTGAGCAGAATAATTTTGATTACCAGTCGAGTCAATGACGGAGCTGATGATCTATAATAAATGGGGTCCAGCCGGTAACCACGCATCATTGGATCGGCCAGGCACATTCTTGGGCCGGATCGGGCCTGAAAAAATGGATCCGGCGTCGTAGGGAGGGATAACTCAACCATGACACACATATTGGTGACCGGCGGTGCCGGCTATATCGGCAGCCATACCTGCCTGGAACTTCTCGAGTTGGGATACGAGATTACCGTGGTCGATAATCTCGGCAATGCCAAAGAAGAGTCACTGAAACGGGTCGAACGGCTGGCGGGAAAGCGGATCAAGCTGGTGGTCATCGATGTGCGCGACCGGCCCCGGGTCGGCGTCGTCGATCGCGGCGGCCACATGC
>JARFQM010000195.1 GCA_029287755.1 Desulfofustis sp.
GATTCGGGTTTTGATTCAGCGGGTTTTGGGACGGAGGCCTGGTACTTTATCTTGGTGCCTCTCACTTTAGCGTAAATCTCGGCCAGAGATTTCTTCAATTGCTCAAAGAGATCGCGCCCTTTGTCTCTGGAATACAACGAAACTGCCGCTAGATAGACGCCGACGATAACGGCGATCGAGAAGACGATGGCTATGCACAAAGCCACTACAAAAATAACAGCGGAAAAAATACCAGAGATGAGTGCGCCGATGGAGCCCAGCAGCCCTTGGGATCCAGAACCGGCAACGATGGAAATGAGCAGAAAGACCACAAGGAGTATGGCCCCCGACTGAATAAGTGGATTTTTGAAGTCGTTTTTATTCATGATGTGCTCCCAAGCGTGGTGAAAACAGGTAGGGTCCAAGAAACTGGTACGGAATGTTCGCACAATATTCTAATCGCCACCGTGCCGCGGTGCAAGAGTGTTCTTCCAGTTTGGGTCAGCTTTTTACCTTTCTCAACGCCTTGATTCGCTGGAGTACAGGGGGATGGCTGTAACTCAGGAAGACCATCGCTGGGTGGGGGGTGAGGTTGGACAAGTTGGCCGCACTCAGTTTTTTCAAGGCCCGCACGAGGTTCTCGGGTGCGCCGGTGGTGTGCGCGGCATACCGGTCGGCTTCAAACTCATGGGCCCTGAGCATGATATTGAACAGGATGGACAGCAGGGTGCTGAATGGCGAGTAGAGAAAGGCAAAGAAGATGAGGCTTGCATAGATGGATAGGTGCTCCATCTTGAAGGCGGCAAACACGCCGGGGTTGTTGAGAAAAAGGGACAACAGGTAGAACACCAGCCCGGTTTGCAGGATGGAAATAGCCATCATCTTCCAGATATGGTGTCTTTTGAAGTGGCCCATTTCGTGAGCCAGTACGGAGATTATCTCGTCATCGTCAATCTTTTCGAGCAGGGTGTCATAAAACACTATCTTCCTGAATTTCCCGAAACCGGTGAAAAAAGCGTTCAGTTTGGTGGATCGCTTCGAGCCGTCCATGGTGAAGATGCCGCTGATTTTGAAATTCTGGAGCCGGGCGTAGGTCAGGATTTTATCTTTCAGAGGGCTGTCCTCAAGGGGAGTGAATTTATTGAACAGCGGCATGATCACCACCGGTGCCAGGAATTGCACAATAAAACCAAAAGCGACGGTGCCAGCCCAGCAGAGAAGCCACGCATACGAACCGGCGTATTCAAAAAACCAGAGGATCGCACCCAGTATTGGTGCACCAAGCACAATGGTCAATAAAATCGATTTGATGATATCCGTGATGTACGTTTTGGCCGTGGTTCGATTAAAACCAAACTGGGCTTCGATCTTAAAAGTGGAATAAATGGAGAATGGCAGTCCCACGATGGATGAGAGCAGGGTTAGTAAGCCGGCATAGAGAATACCGGTGGGGATGGTGCCCAGCCCAAAGCCACGGACGAATTGATCCACCAGGTTGAATCCGCCGCTGAGCAGAAAGAGTAACAGCAGAGCTGTAATAATAGAACTTTCCAGCACTGAGAAAATTGTCTGTACGCGCGTGTAGGCTTGTGACTGCCGATATTTTTCCTGATCGTAAGTGTCGCTGAACTCCTCCGGCAGAGTGGGGGAGAGGGCCTGAAGGTTGAGCAGCGATATGGCGGTATTGACAAGAAAGCCGGCGCCGATAACAACAAGAATGAAGATCAACCAGGGGTTCATGATGCACCGTTTGCATGTAAAATTTTAATAATCATACAGGCACGATAGTGCAGATTATCGAGGTCGCAAGTGGGCCGCCTTCAGCTCTGGCGCTGCCCCTGAGCCAGGCCGGACGAAATGGCCGGACTGTCAGCCTAGAGAATGGTCCCTACTGCGGCGGAGGTGAGGTTCAGGAAGGCACCCGGTAAAATGCCCATGGCGACGATGACGATAAGCAGCAGCACCGAGACCGCAGTAGTCAGTCCACCTGGAGCAAGCTGCGAAGCTGGCCCCTCGGGATCACTGCAATAGGCTACCCTCACCACGGAGAGATAGTAGTAAATGGCGATGGCGGTGTTGAGTGCGGCGAGAACCACGGCAAGCACATGCCCCTCTTTGAAGGCGTTGACCAGCAGCATGAATTTCCCGGTGAAACCTACGAAAGGCGGAATACCCGCTAGGGCAAACAGGCCGATGGCGAGGATCACGGCAAGAAACGGGGAGCGCTGGTGAAGGCCGGTGAAATCCTCTATCGCCAGGTTTTCTCCCGCTGGGGCGACGGCACAAACCACCAGGAAGCAGGTCAGATTCATGGCTGCATACCCGATAATATAATAGAAAGAGGTTGCATACCCCTGACTGGAGAGGGTGAGAAGGCCGAAGAGCACAAAACCGGCGTGGGAAATCCCGGAGAAACCCAGCATGCGCTTAAAATCCTTCTGCACGAGGGCCGAGAGATTGCCGTAAAACATCGAACCGATAGCACAGACGAGCAGAAGGTTGACAACGGTCTGTCCTTCGGCGCTGACCAGCGACACTATTCTTATCATGACCGCGACGGCCGCAATTTTGGGAACCGCGGCTATGAAAGCAGTGGTTTCGTTGGCTGCTCCCTGGTAGACGTCGGGCACCCAGAAATGAAAGGGGAAGATGGCCAGTTTAAAGAAGAACCCGGCCATCATCATGACCAGTGCGATAATCGCAGCGGGCTGATAAAACAATGGTTCGATCCGGGTGGCGATATCAGATAGATAGGTTGAACCGCAAAGACCGAAGATGTAGCTCATGCCAAACAGCATGAAGCCGGTGGACATGACGCCGAAGAGCAGGTACTTGATGCCCGATTCCATCTGCATCGCACCAGCGCTGGTTGAGGACCGCATCGGCACCATGATGTAGACTGCGAAGCTGGACAATTCCAGGGAGACCAGGATAGCCAGGAGCTCAACGCTTGAGGTCAGCATCATCAGCCCGAGC
This sequence comes from Desulfofustis sp., assembly GCA_029287755.1. The sequence continues at coordinate 2,956 of JARFQM010000195.1, forward strand.
ACACCGGTAAACAAAAAGACGTAGTACTCAGCTCTTACTTCGCTCTTGATGCCCGGGGACAGTTCAGAAAAGATCAAGACAACCAGGGTCGCCGCAGCAAGCAAAAATTTGAAAAGCTGGGAGAACAGATCAACCCGGTATGAATCGAAAAAGAGGGAACCGTCCTGCCTCAGGCTGACCAGCGTGGCGAGGACCACCAGTGTCATAATGACGATGGTCAGTTTTCTGACAGTTTCGAGTGCTGGACTGCCGAGACCCACCAGAAACAGGGCGAGTGTTCCCAGTAGCAGAATCAGTTCAGGTAAAAAGAGCATAATGTTCCTTTAATCCATTGCCTGCATCATTACCGCCCGACCAAGATCTCGGCCGCAGCCACCGATTGCGCCTTGTAGGTGTTGAACTGGCTGAGCAGTTCGGTGACGCTCATATCCATCATTTCCATAAACGGCCCCGGGCTCAGTCCTATCCACAAGACAAAAAGCAGAAACGGAGCCAGGGTGATAATTTCCCGGGTATTAAGGTCGGTTATCCAGGACTGATCCGGATTATCTACACCTCCCCAGATCACCTTCTGCAACATTCTGAGCATGTAGGCGGCGGCGATTACTGCACCGGGAATTGCAGCCAGCCCGAGAGTTACATCAAATTCAAAGGTGCCGGCCAGTACCAGAAATTCACCGACGAAACTGTTGGTTCCGGGGAAACCGAATGAAGACAGTGAGAAAAAGGCCAGGAAGGTGACGAAGATCGGCATGTATTTGCCCACGCCGGTGGCATCGGAGAGTTCCCTGGAGTGGGTTCGTTCATAGATCATACCGACGCAGAGAAAGAGGGCGCCAGTGGTGACGCCATGGTTGATCATCTGCAGGATGGCCCCTTCAATTCCCTGTTTGTTGAGCACGAAGATGCCCAGAGTGACGAAGCCCATATGGCCGACGGAAGAGTAGGCGATCAGCTTCTTCATGTCCTGCTGGGCAAGGGCGGTGAGACCGCCGTATATGATGCCGGCGATGGACAGCCAGAGCACGTAAGGCAAAAGAAGCAGGGTAGCATCCGGGACGATGGGCAGGGCGAAGCGGACAAACCCATAGGTCCCCATTTTTAATAGAATTGAAGCAAGTATCACCGACCCTGCCGTGGGTGCTTCGACATGGGCGGCGGGCAGCCATGTATGAAACGGGAACATCGGAACCTTGACTGCAAAGGCAATGAAAAACGCTATGAAGACAAGCACCTGGGGGAGGAGTCCGTAAGGCTGCCACATCATCTCAGGGATAAAGAACGAATAGGAATTCTTCCAGTACAGCCAGATGATTGCCACCAGCAGGAGGATGGACCCGGCAAGCGTGTAGAGAAAGAATTTGATCGAAGCGTAAATCTTTCTGGGCCCGCCCCAGATGCCGATGATCAGGTACATGGGGATCAGCATGGCTTCCCAGAGGATATAAAAAAGGACAAAATCGAGGGCCACAAAGACCCCGATCATCGCCGTTTCCATAACCAGCAGGCAGATCATAAACGGTTTTACCCGTACCTTTATGTAGGACCAGGAAGCCAGCACGCAGAAAGGCATGATCAATGCCGTCATCACCACCAGCAATATCGAGATGCCGTCAATGCCAATGGTATAATTAATATTTAACGGGGCTACCCAGACGTGGGTCTCGGCGAACTGAAAGGCTGCGGTTGAGGTATCAAAGCCGGCCACCAGCACAAAACTGAGCAAAGCGACGATGGAGGTGAACGCCAGAGATGCATATCTGCACGCTTCATCGCTCTTCATTGGCAGCAGTACGAAGGCGCCGGCCAGAGGCAGGAAAATCAAGGTACTGAGGAGGGGGAAGCCCTGGTTTATCAGAAGTTGATCCATCTCTGTTATTCCTTGATTCTTCGCATTACATCCAGATAAAGGCGATGAGTACCAGCGCCACGAAAGTTACCGTATAGGCCAGGGTGTGCTGTATCTGGCCGCGCTGCAGTACCCTGGCAAGCAGCCGTCCAAATGAGCGCACTCCCCGGGCAGAACCGTCGAGGAACCCGTCGATGCCGTGCCAGTCGAACCAGGCCCAGAAGCGGGCAGTGGTCATCAATGAAAACAGGCCGACCACCCGGTAGGCTTCGCCCCAGATGGTATCCAGCCACTGCATCGGATACTTGGCCAGCCAGTGGAAAACTAGTCCGCCGCGCCGATAGAACCAGTCCAGATCGAGACTGATGGTGGCCCGGGCGAGAATCCGTTCTCGAAAGAGCATGAAGCCCAAGGCGGTAAAAGCCAGGATCTGCAAAGTTTCACTCAGGTGATATGCACTGTAGGGATGATACAGGGCATCCTGATGGGGCAGCATGGAGTAGAGCAGCGGGTAGAAGGTACCCAGTACGAAACAGAGCAGCCCGGCAACGATCATCGCCGCCTGCATGTTCCACGGCGGATCGGCTGCACGGTCGATGACTTCAGCGGAATTCGGTTCACTGAAAAAGAGCAGGTAGGGGAGCCGCAGGCCGGCCACCAGGAAGGTTCCGGCGGACACCATGGTCAGCAGAAACCCGGCCCAGAGCAGATGTTCTTCGTAGCTGGCGGCAATGATCATCGACTTGGAAACGAAACCGGAGAAGAACGGGAAGGCCGATACCGAGACCCCCCCGATAATGATGAACAGCATGGTCACCGGCATTTTCTGGTAGAGTCCGCCAAGTTCGGTAAAACGGCTTTTGCCGGTCATTTGAATGACTGCTCCGGCGCCCATGAAGAGCAGCCCTTTGTAAAGGATATGGGCGAAGGCATGAGCGGCGGCGCCGTTGATCGCCAGCGCCGTGCCGATGCCGACGCCAGCAACCATATAGCCGACCTGACTGATAATTTCCCAGCCCAGCAGTCTCCTGACATCATTTTCGTTGATGGCGTACACGATGCCGTAGATTGCCATCGCCACTCCGAGCACGATAAGGACATCGAAGCCGGCACAGGCTCTGGCCAGTGTATAGACCGCTGTTTTGGTGGTGAAGGCGCACATGAAAACCGCGCCCCCTATGGTCGCTTTCGAGTAGGCGTCAGGCAGCCATGAATGGAGCGGCACCACGGCGGCATTGAGCATCAGGCCTGACATGATCAGCCAGGTAGAGAGGCTGTGGGTATCGTAGTCGAGCAGTTCAAAAGCGATGCTGCCGGTGGCCTGGTAACGGAGTACGAATCCCATCAGCAGGAGCAGACCGCCGAAGGTGTGGACCAGCAGATATCTGAACCCGGCTGCAGTCGCATCTTTTTCTGCTTTGTTGCACCAGATCAGGAAGGTCGAGGCAAAAGCCATGATTTCCCAGAACAGGAACAGACTGAGGTAGTCGCCGGCGTAGATAGCCCCGATGGAACCCGCCACGTAGAACCAGGCGGCCATCTGCTGCCAGAAGTCCTCTACCTGAAGGCTGTACAGGGTAGCGATGATGGCCATCAGGGCCATGATAAAGGCGAAGACATTGGACAGGGCGTCGATGCGGCCAAATGTCAACTGCCAGTCAAGAAAGGCGACCTGACCATAAATCCCCTGATTGAAGCCGAGATAGACCACATCGACGAAGGTAAAGATCGGCACCAGCAGCAGGTAAGGCTTGCGGAACGGTTCCTTGATAAAGGGCAGCAGCAGCGCCCCGGCGATGAGCAGCAACGAGGGATGAAGGAAACTAGTCGTCATAGAAATCCTCCTCCCGTTCGACGCCTGCTGAAGCCAGCCAGCGGGCGAAAAATATCAGGACCGTACAGGACACCAGACCGAATAAGGCCCAGAACCCGGGGATGTATTTCTCAGCCCAGGTATGGGCATGGGAGGTGTCCACGGTCATGGACCAGACAACTATGGCAGCCATGGTGCCGTAGAGGAGATAACGTATTTCCCGCCCCCGCTTTTTCAGAAAGTCGATAAACTGAATCATCCTGTCACCGCCTTGACGAAAGTCATCATGAAATTGGGGAAGATGCCGATCACCACCGATATGAAACAGGCAATCAGAATGGGGATGAGCATGGACAGCGGCGCTTCCTTGATTCCGGTATAAGGTTCGTCGACCGGTCGCTTGCCAAAAAAGGCGCGATAGGTCACCGGCAGAAAATAGGCGGCGTTGAGCAGGGTCGAAGTCAGCAGAATGAGCAGAATACCGATCTGGTGCGCCTGCATCGAGCCGACCAAAAGCTTCCATTTGGACACAAATCCGGCCACCGGCGGGGCGCCGATCATGGAGAGGGAGGCGATAGCAAAGGCACCAAAAGTGAACGGCATGACTTTGCCCAGCCCCTCCATTTCTGAAATTTCTTTCTTGTGAGCAGCCACATAGATGGCTCCGGCGCAGAAGAACAGGGTGATCTTGGAGAAGGCGTGGTTGACGATGTGGATCAGCCCGCCTTCGATGGCCGCCGGGGTGAGCAGGGCGACACCTAAGATGATGTAGCTCAGCTGACTGACCGTGGAGTAGGCCAGACGGGCTTTCAGGTTGTCCTTGGAGAGAGCGATGATAGAGGCGGCGATGATAGTGAAGCCGACGAAATATGCGGTGGGTACGCCGAGGTTGAGGGCATCCATGAGATCGACACCGAAAACGTAGAGCATCACCCTGGTGGTGCAGAAGACACCGACTTTGACCACGGCAACCGCATGGAGGAGCGCGGAAACCGGGGTGGGGGCGACCATGGCGCCGGGCAGCCAGTGATGGAAGGGCATTATTCCATTTTTGGCAAAACCGAACAGACAGAAGATATAGAGCATGGTCACCAGCCCCTTGTTGACTCCGTCGGGGAAGATGCCGGTGGAAATATCGGTGGCGAAATCGAGGGTGCCGGTCAGTACGTAAATAAGAATCATTGCCGGCAATAAAAAGGCCTTGGCGGTGGCGGTCAAATAGACCAGGTATTTACGGCCGCCGTCATAGCCCTCCTGATCCTGATGGTGGGCAACCAGCGGATAGGTGCAGATCGAGACGATTTCGTAAAACAGGTACATGGTGAAAAGATTATCAGAAAAGGCAACGCCGATGGCGCCGAAAATGGCAATGGCAAAGCAGGCGTTGAACCTGGTCTGGGCATGTTCGTTGAGTCCGCGCATGTACCCCATCGAGTAGAACACGGCAATGGTCCACAGAGACGAAGCTACCATGGCGAAGATCATCGACATGGGGTCCGCCCGCAGCGATATGGTTACATTGGGCAGAATCGTAAACAGATTGTAGTAGAGTGTCTGGCCCGCGAAAATTGTCGGGATCATCGAACAGACGACCACGAAGAGAGCGACCGAGGAGACGGACGAGATCGTTTCCCTGAGATTTTCATCCTTGCCGAGGAGCATCACGATAATCGAGCCGATCAGAGGGATGACCAAGGCCAGGAGCAGTTTCGACGTGATGATAATGGTCTCGTCCATGGTTTCTTCTAGCCTTTAAGGTTGACCAGCTCTTCAGCATCGACCGTTTTGTAATGACGATAGACGGCCACGACGATGGATAGGCCGATGGCCGCCTCGGCGGCGGCAATGGCCATTATAAAGAGGGTGAAAATCTGTCCGATTGAAGGATCAGGGGCCAGGAATCTATTGAATGCCATGAAGTTGATCGACACCCCGGCGAGCATCAGTTCGGCGGCGATCAGCATGCCGATCAGTGTTTTTCTGGTTACCAGGCCGTAGATCCCAAGGCTGAAGAGCATTGCGCCGAACACCAGGTAAGTGGTCAGATAGTTATGGATCGACAGCAGTGCCATGATCAGTTTCTCCCTCCCCTGGCTATGACGATTGCCCCGATGATGGCGATCAGCAGGACGATCGAAATCAGTTCGAAAATCATCGAGTAGGTGGTGAGCAGGTGGATGCCGATCTCCCTGACCGAGCCGCTGCCGGTCTTGGGACTGGCCTGCCATTCTGTGGTCAGGGCAAGGGCGGTCATGCCGCCGAAGATGAGGGCGGCGATCATGAAGCCTAAGGGGCCGGACAATAAATTGGAGGGGCTGCTTTTAAGCTGTTGCTCGGGGGCCGCCAACATGATCGCAAAGGAGATGGTGACGCAGATGGCGCCTACGTAGATGAGGATCTGCATCATGGCCATGAAGGGCGAGTTGAGAAAATAGTAGAAACCCGCTACGCCGGTAAAACAAATGACGATTCCGGAAAGGGCTCTGATCAGCCGCTCGGCGGTGGCGGCGATAAACCCGCCGGCGAGGGTGACGCCGATCATGATCAGAAAAATCAGGCCTGCCATGCCGTCGGCGCTGAACAGTTCGGGGGACGGAACGGGGGTCATCGGTTCTGTTCCTCGAGTCGCTGAAGCAGGTCCATGATAAAGTCCTCTTTTCTGGTGGAGGCCAGGTTGTATTCGTTGGAAAACCGCAGGGCGTTGAAGTTGCACGATTCCACGCAGGAGCCGCAGAGCGAGCAGGTGGTGAAATCAAGGATATAGCGAGAGAGTACTTTTTTCTTCTCGCCTTCGGGCTTGACGCCGGCCATACTGATGCAGCCCGAGGGGCAGGCCCGCTGACACATGGAGCAGACGATGCAGTTGGGCTTGCCGTCTTTATCGCCGATGAGTTCTATATGGCCGCGGAACCGGGGGTACATCTTCACCGATTCGTGCGGGTAGCTGAGAGTGACCGGCCGCCGGGGAAATTCCTTCAAGGTTACCCACATGCCGTCGAGCAGCGATTTGGTACCGGTAAAAAGCTCTGTAAAATAACCGCCCATGTCAGAACACCTTGAGCAACCCTGCGGTGAGCAGCAGGTTGAATAGCGAGATTGGTATTAGATATTTCCAGGACAAGTTCAGCAGCCCGTAAATGGTCGTGCGGGGAAAGGTCCAGCGAATCCAGATGAAGACGAAGATGATCAGGTAGATTTTCAGCAGGAACCAGCCCACATGGTGGGTAAACGGGAAGAAGCCGAGATCGCCTACCGGGCAGGCCCAGCCTCCGAGAAACAGAATCACGGTCAAACAGGCGCCGATGACGATGTTGGCGTATTCACCCATGAAGAACAGTCCAAAGCCCATGGAGGAATATTCGGTGTGGAAACCGGCCACCAGCTCGCTTTCGGCTTCGCCGAGGTCGAAGGGGGCGCGGTTGGTCTCGGCCACCGAGCAGACGAAGAGAATGAGAAAAGACACCGGCATCAGCAGGTTGAAGCCGACCTGCTTCTGCAGAGGCCAGATGTTCCAGCTCCAGAAGCCGCCGAGCTGGGTCTGGACGATGTCGCTCAGGTTCAGTGACCCGGAAATCATGACGATGGTGATGGTGGTTATCATCAACGGTATTTCATAGGCCACAGTCTGGGAGACGGCCCGCACCGAGGAAATCATCGAGTACTTGTTCCTCGATCCCCAGCCGGCCACCAGCAGCGACATGCCGCCCAGGGCGGCGAAGGCGAATATCATCAGGACGCCGACATCGATTGGGTGAGCTACTATATTGTCGCTGAAAGGGATAGTGACGAAGCTGATCAGGGCCGGGAACATGGCCAGTACCGGGGCCACCATGAAAATGGCCTTATCGACGCCGCCGGGGATGAGAAGCTGTTTGGTCATCAGCTTTACTCCGTCAATCGGCGGCTGCAGCAACCCCCACGGTCCGTTTTCCATGGGGCCCGGACGGCGCTGGAACAAGCCGGCGCCTTTTCGTTCGCACCAGACCAGGTAGGCCGCGTTGGCGCCGACGAAGCAGATCGCTATGAAAACCGCGAGGATCACGTTGAACAGTGTCAGGCTCATGCTTGTCTCCGTTACCGATCCATTTCCGGGATGACCAGGTCGAGGCTTCCCATGAAGGCCAGTGCGTCGGCAATCAGCATGCCCCGGCAGGCCTCGTCGAACAGGTGCATGTTGGAATAGGTTGGCGAACGCAGCTTCAACCGATAGGCGTTCTTGCCGCCATCGCTGACCATCCGGATGCCGAAATTGCCCCGTGCCGTCTCCACGGCCGCATAATAATCCCCCGGAGGCGGCTTGATCAGTTTTGGCTTCTTTTTGGGATTCACCGGTCCGTCCGGCAGCTTGTCCAGGGCCTGCTCAATGATGCGCAAACTCTGCTCCATCTCTTCCATGCGCACCAGGTAGCGGGCGTAGCTGTCGCCCTCCCCGTAGACAGGCACCTCGAAATCGAACTCCGGGTAGACGGAATAGGGTTCATTGCGCCGCACGTCGTAATTGATGCCGGAGCCGCGGGCCACGGGGCCAGTGGCGCCGTAACGCTGGCACATGTTCTGATCGACCGGGCCGTGCCCTTTCAGGCGCTTCATGAGGATGATGTTGCCGGTAACCAGCTTGGCGTACATCTTCAGCTCTTTGCGCATGCGCTTGATGAAGGCCCGGGTGCCGGTGATGAAGTCATCATCTATATCGTTGTAGAGGCCCCCGAATCGGAAGTAACAATAGGTGAGCCGCGATCCGGTGACGGCCTCGAGCAGATCGAGAATCTGTTCCCGGTCGTCGAAGCAGTACATCAGCGGGGTGAATCCGCCAAGGTCGAGGACATAGGCGCCGAGCCAGACGAGATGGGAGGCAATCCGGTTGAGTTCAACGGTGATGACCCGGATGTATTCAGCCCGTTCGGGCACCTCTATGTTGCAGGCCCGCTCGACCACCAGCGCGTAGCCGTGGTTGAACGACATGGCCGAGAGGTAGTCCAGGCGGCCCATGTTGGGCATGTATTGCGGATAGGTCCGGTTCTCGGCCATCTTTTCGTGCATCCGGTGGATGTAGCCGAGCACCGTTTCGGCGTTGTAGATATATTCGCCGTCCATGGTCATCTTTACCCGCAGTACCCCGTGGGTGGCGGGATGCTGGGGACCGACGTTCAGTACGAAGGTTTCATCCTGCTGGAGGGTGATAGGCTCGGTCATGCTTCGAAGTCCTTCAGAAGAGGATGAAAATCGGCATCTTCGGGGAGCAGCAATGGCACGAGATGCGGATGCCCGTCGAAAACGATTCCGAAAAAGTCGTGGCTTTCCCGTTCATGCCAGGAAGCGCCGGTGTAGATGGGCGTAATGGTCGGCAGGTGAGGAGCCGAACGGTCCACTCTGGTGCGGATCACCGTGCGGCAGAGGTCGAAATCGTAACGGCTGAAATCATAGACCACCTCGAGTTGCTCATCTTTGATCCAGTCGACCCCGGTGATCGCTTCCAGGTAGTAGCCGAGATCAAAAAGAATGCCTACCGCCTCGATTAATTGATCGGGCTCGATCTGGGCGTCGAGATGAAATCCTCTGGCGTGGTAGTCCTGCTCAATGATACCGTTGCCCCGTGGCTCCGGTTTTTTTTCGCCTTCCTCCGCATCGTCAGGTTCCGCTTCGGAGGCCGGCGGGTCGGGAAACAGTGCGGCAAGCGCTTCTTTGGTTTTGTCCTGGATTTTCATATGCAGAAATAGCTGGACAACTCAGCTCTCTTCAGTCCCGGATGAGCGCCACTCGGGCTTTGGTTTGGGCCATCTGCGCCAGCCGGTTATCTTGTATTCAAGTTCGATGATTCCCTCGATCAAGGCCTCGGGTCTGGGCGGACAGCCCGGTACGTAGACATCAACCGGGAGAAACTCGTCAGCTCCTTCGACAATCCCATATTGCCCTTCGAATAAGAAGGGACCGCCGGAAATAGCGCAATTGCCCAGGGCGATGACCCATTTCGGTTCGGGCATCTGATCGTAGAGGGTCTTGATACCGGGGGCCATTTTTTTGGAAATGGTGCCGGCCACAATCATCAGATCGCTCTGCCGGGGCGACGGCCTGAACACCTCGGCCCCGAATCTCGAGAGATCGAAGCGGGCGGCGCCGGTGCACATCATCTCAATGGCGCAGCAGGCGATGCCAAAAGTCAGGGGCCAGAGTGAGTTGGCCCTGCACAGGTCAATGATTTTGTCAGCGACAGCAAACTGAACAAGTGATGATGGAACAGTGTCTATTGACGGAGATACGTCTTGCGTTCCCACTTAAATACTCCCTTAATCCAGGCATAGACGACAGCCAGTGATAAAATACCAACAAACAGGATGATTTCGATGAAATCCCTGACTACGAACATTTCGTCATTGTAGGCGAGAGCAACGGGAAACAGAAACAGTACATCGACGTCGAAGGCGAGAAAAATCAAAGCGTAAAGATAGAACACAACCCCGTAGCGTATCCAGCTGTCACCGATCGGGTCCATACCGCACTCGATAAACTGATCAGTGTTGTTGCCGATCTGCCTGGTCTTGCGGGGCATGAAAAGATGGACGATGATGATCGGACCAAGCGCAAAAGTCAGACCTCCAAGGGTGAAGGCGGTGATCCAAAGGATATCGTCCCGGTAGAGAAAAACGGAAAAATCCATGCAAAACTCTCCGTTATCATGTATAAAAACAGCCGTTTATAGTATATTGCAGAGCGGCAAAATTCCTGCCATAATATAGAACGGTTGTGATGGTGTCAATTTTTTTTTACAACCACAATGTGGCATTTCTGGTCTATAATTATCTGTATTAAATAAATATTTTGCTTTTTTACCCGTTACGTTGTTGGTTATCGTTTTTTTTACAAACAATGATTTCGTGTGCATTGTCAGTAAAAAAGATGTAAACTATCAAAAAAACTGAATACGGGCGTGCCGGATGTCTATTACTTTGAGACAATTGGAAATATTTATTGCTGTGGCCGAGACTGCCCAGGTGACCAAGGCCAGCAAGAAGCTATTTGTGACTCAGTCTGCGGTCAGCATGGCTTTGGCTGAGCTTGAAAATCAGCTGGGTGGCTCTCTGTTCGACCGCCACGGCAGAAGTCTGGTGCTCAACGCCAGAGGCAGGTATCTTCTGCCCCTGGGCAAGGATATCATTGCCCAGGTAGCCAATATCGAAACCATCATGTCCGAGCGCAACGACAAGTTGACCGGGCAGATCAACATCGCCGCCAGCTCCTCGGTGGGCAACTACATTCTACCCTATCTCATTGGTGCATTTAAAAAGGCCCATCCAAAAGTTCTGATCAACATGCTGGTGTACAACACCAAGATCGTTGAAGGGATGGTAAAAGACGGAACGGTCGACATCGGTTTCGTCGAAGGAAACGTCGGCACCAACGATGATATACTTACCCGTCCCTGGTTCAAGGACGAACTGGTGGTGCTCACTGCGCCCGCTGATCCGCTGGCCAACAACGAGTCGTTTGTTGTCGAACGTGATCTGCCCAACAGCCGCTGGATCATGCGGGAAAGGGGTTCGGGAACCGCGGCGATTTTCCGAGAAAAGCTCAAAGACCACCTCAACAACGTCAATATCGTCATGGAGATGGGACATCCGGAGTCGGTAAAAAGAGCTGTTGAATCCGGTGTCGGCGTTGCCTGTCTGTCCGCCCTGACAATCTGTCGTGAAGTCGAAAACGGCTGGCTCAAAAGTCTGAAATTTGACGGTCTGGATATGAAGCGGCAGCTCAGAATAATCAGCCGCAAAGGGACCCAGGTGGATGATGTGCTGGCCGAGTTCCTGGCCTTCTGCGATGTGATGTCGGCCTGTGACGAAGAAAATGTCTGTCTCTCGTCGCCGTGGAAACTGCAGTCACTGCTGGCCCGTCACTCTACTGGAAAAAGACGCTGAGCTTCAACAGGCGCCGCCCAATCCTTTTGATAATGCACCCTTACCAGACTCAAGCCGCATGATGGTGCGGTGGCTCCCGCCTTGCTGCGGTCCCTGCAGCCGAGGATGCCGAAGAATTCCTCGACGCTGCGCTTCCCTCTGCCCACCTCGAGCACGGTACCGGTGATGTTTCTGACCATGTGGCGCAGAAAGCCGTCTCCGGTAAAGATCAGCTGCACATACCTATCCTCAGGCTCGACAAGGCCGGCCTTGAAGATGGTACGCACGCCGCCGCGCCCGTTGCGGTTGTTCCTGTCGCGCGATCCGGCCGTTTCGAAGCTGCTGAAATCATGGGTGCCGACCAGCTTTTCCAGACACTGCTGCATGCGCTGCAGGTCCAGGGTAAAGGGCAGGTGGTGACTATAGAGACGCCGGTGTGGGGGGAGCACTCTGCCGGTGAAGATCGTATACTGGTAGGTCTTGGCAAGGGCTGAAAAACGGGCATGGAACTCAGCCGGCTGATCGCGTGCCTCGATAATGCGAATTGCTCCGGGCAGCAGAGAATTGAGCCCTTTCTGGAGGGCGATGCAGCTTACCCTGCTGGCGGTGAGGAAGTGGGCGGTCATGCCCAAAGCGTGCACCCCTGCATCCGTCCTCCCGGCGCCGTGCAGAACGATTTCTGTATTGCAGATGATGGACAGGGCCCGCTCGATTTCCTCCTGGATGGAAATCCCGTTTTTCTGTCTCTGCCAGCCGCAGTAGTCGGTGCCATCGAAAGCAATGCGCAGTTTGACAGTTCTCATTGTTGCTCAGCTGCACCAGGCGATACCGCGCCCTCAGGGAAACAGGGGGGCCTGGCGCAACCCCGCATCCTCGTCTAGGCCGCACATCAGGTTCATGTTCTGGACGGCCTGGCCCGAAGCCCCCTTGACGATATTGTCGAGTGCCGAAATGATGATGAGCCTGCCGGTGCGCTCATCAAGGTTCAGGGAAATATCACAATAGTTTGATCCTCTGACCTGCTGGGTAGCCGGCAGGGTGCCCGGTTCGAGCACTCTGACAAAATGTTCCCGGTCATACATTTTCTCATAGAGCGCCATGATCTCGTCGAGTTCTGTCCGCTGCCCGAGTCCCGCGTAAATGGTGCTCAGGATTCCCCGGGAGATGGGCAGCAGGTGCGGAGTAAAGGAGACCGTTACAG
>JARFQM010000264.1 GCA_029287755.1 Desulfofustis sp.
CACCTGGCCCTGGAGCTGCCGGATTCTGCTGCTGCCCAGACCGGCCCGCCGGCTGCCCAGCGCTTCGTGACCATCGATTTCAACAATGTCGACATCACTATCTTCATTAAATATATCAGTGAACTGAGCGGCGTTAACTTCGTCGTCGATCCCTCCGTGCAGGGCCAGGTGACCATCATTTCCCCCACCAAGATCAGTGCGGAAGATGCCTACCGGGTGTTTGAGTCGGTGCTCGAAATCCATGGCTTCACGACGGTGCCGGGCGACACGGTGACCAAGATCGTTCCCCTGGCCACGGCTCGGTCCCAGAACGTCGATATTCTCGATGTCAAGCAGAGCGCTGAACCCGGTGACAGGATTGTTACCCAGCTGGTGCCGCTGCAGTATACCTCGCCGCTGGAAATCACCCAGGTGCTCAAACCGCTGATCAGTAAAACCTCGGTGATCGTCGCCCACACCCAGTCGGGCATGCTGATCATCACCGACACCATGTCCAACATCAAGCGGTTGCTGGCCATCATCGAGACCCTTGACGTACCCTACGGCCGCGAACAGGTTGCAGTCATCCCCCTGGAGCACGGCAATGTCGAGAAGGTCGGCGCCATCCTGCAGACCATCTTTCAAAAGAGCGGAGCCGGGGACACAAAGGGAGCAGTTCTTCCTGAGGGTCTCAAGGTGCTGGCTTACGAGCGCATCAACGCCCTGGTAGTGCTGGGTGGTGAAACTGAGATTGACCGGGTGCGGGGACTGGTGGCCAAGCTCGACGTCGAGCCCGAGCAGGGAGCCGGCAATATCCACGTGGTGTATCTGCAGAACGCCATGGCCGTGGAACTGGCCAAGGTACTCACGGCGCTGCCCAGAAAAGAGCAGGGAGAAACCGAGGAGGTCGATACGGCCGCCATCTCCGAAGATGTGACCATCATGGCTGACGAAGAGACCAATGCCCTGATTGTGACGGCTTCCAAAGCGGAGTTCAGGGTGCTCAAGCCGGTCATCGAAAAGCTCGATATTCCCCGACGCATGGTCTATCTCGAGGCGCTGATCATGGAGGTCAATGTCGATAAAAACTTCGAAGTCGGGGTGCAGTGGTTTGGCGGCGAGGAGATATCCGGCGGGGAGGGGGTGGCCTTTGGCGCCTTCAGCGGCGAGCCGGCCTTCGGGACGATCGAGGGACTGACCGATCCCGAGACGCCGATTCTGCCTGCCGGCCTTTCTCTGGGCGTGCTCAAGCAGGGGATCGAGATCGGCGGCATCACCTTTCCCAATATCGCTGCAATCCTCAGAGCCTATAAGAGCGACGAGGATATCAATATCATCGCCACCCCCCAGATCCTGACCACCGACAACAAGCGGGCGGAGATTTCGGTGGGTGAGAATATACCCTTCATCACTTCCCAGAACACCACCGCCAGTCAACAGGACTACACCCAGTTCGATTACAAGGATGTGGCCACCAAGCTGAAAATCACCCCGCATATCGGCCAGGCTGACACCCTGCGGCTGGAGATAGAAACCGAGGTGATCAAACTCAAGAGCCCCGAGGAAGTCCTCACCCCCACCACCTTTAAGCGCACCGCCCAGACCACCGTGGTGGTGGAGGACAGCGACACCATTGTCATCGGCGGGATCATCGGCCAGGATCTCATCGATGAGGAGAACAAGGTGCCGGCGTTGGGCGACATTCCGCTGCTTGGCTGGCTGTTCAAGACCAAGTCGACCCGGGAGCTGCGCACCAACATGTTCATTTTCATAACCCCGCGGATCGTGGAAAATCCGGCTGAAATCGCCCGTGTGACGCTCGATAAGGAGGAGCAGATGGGGCCGGCATTGCGGCAAGTCAAAGAAGAACTTTATCCGGCCGCCAATCCCCTGCAGGCGGCCAAGCTGGCCGATATGGGCTTTGCTTTGCTGAGCGCAGGAGACGCCCGCGGAGCCAGGGATTATTTCAGCGAGGCCCTGGCCGTCGATCCTGGCAATCCCTACGCCTTGGTCAACCTTGGCGTCGCCTTCGAGAAAGAGGGCGACTACGAGCGGGCAATTCAGCTCTATGAGAGGTTACTGGCGCGAGCCGCGGGCCGGGCCCCAGGCAGCGGCGGGGCCGGTGCTGCGATTCCTTCTCACCTGGTCGAGATTGCCAAAGAAAATCTCAACCATGCCAAGAACTTAAAGCAAAAATAGCCAGTTTCTTCAAAAACATTTTATCGTCTCGATTTTCTGTCCTTATTCCTTATTGTATACTATATATTGTAGTTTCCTCTTGTGGGGGCGGCAAATGTAGTGTATATGCTTACCAAACACGGCAATACCAGCTCTGCCTGGGGAGAGAGCAGCGGCCTTATTTCTATCTTGACATTTTGTAGGTGATACAATGCTTGAGCCTTATACCGATGGTGAAAAGGGGCAGGCACCCGAAAGCGGTGCCTCGCAGTTGTTGACGGAAACAGCCGAAACCGTACTGAAGCGGCGCTACTACCTGAAAGACCAGGACGGCAACCCGGTGGAGAACTGGGAAGCGCTGTGCGAGCGGGTGGGCAATGCGGTGGCGGCCGGCAAGCGCAAGCCGAAGAACTATGAGGCGCTGCGCAAGCGGTTCTACGAGATGATGTACAACCTGGAGTTTTTGCCCAATTCGCCCTGCCTGATGAATGCCGGCACCGATCTGGGCCAGCTCTCTGCCTGCTTCGTGCTGCCGGTGGAGGATTCCATGGACGGCATTTTCACCGCCGTGCGCAACGGGGCGCTGGTGCACAAGACCGGCGGCGGGACCGGCTATGCCTTTTCCCGTCTGCGGGCCAAGAACTCCTCGGTCCAGTCGACCCAGGGGGTGGCCTCGGGACCGCTCTCTTTTGCCGCCGTATTCGATGCCGCCACCGAGACCATCAAGCAGGGCGGCAAACGGCGCGGCGCCAACATGGGGGTACTGCGCATCGATCATCCCGACATCCTCGACTTCATCGCCGCCAAACAGGAACAGGAAAAGTTCAACAACTTCAATTTCAGCGTGGC
>JARFQM010000287.1 GCA_029287755.1 Desulfofustis sp.
CCTCACCACCAGTATTCCCTTTCTGGTTCCCACCATCCGCGGCAGCGTCATGAAGGGCAGGGCGGCGCTGCTGGTCGGAATGAATCTTTACCGGGCAATCTGCACGGGGCTCAACGGGCTGGTCAGCGACCCGGCAAAAAAGGTCGAGTTTGGAACTTTTTTTACCAGAAACAAGGTGCTGAAGCAGGTTCCGATGCTGGCTGCCATCGACGGCCTCAGCGGCGCCCATACCCTGTATGAGTCCCACATGCACAACAGTGAGCGTATTACCTTGGCCTTTATAAAAAGTGATGTCCATAACGGTTCTCAGGCGGCCAATCATGTAGAGGTTAAGAGACTTATCGCTGATGATGAACGGGTAACCGGTGTCCATTGCCGGGATACGCTGTCCGGTGAGGAGTTTCAACTCAGCGCCAGGGTGGTCGTCAATGCCGCCGGTCCTTTTCTTCCCGGCATCAACTCCCAGATCGACAGTTTGAAACTCTTCAAGGAAACAACCGGCTTTTCAAAGGGGGTGCATATCGTCGTCAGCCAGCTCGAGGCACAGTACGCACTGGCACTGAGCAGCGGGAAAAAGACCGAAGGGTTGGTGACCAGGGGGGGACGGCATATCTTCATGATACCCTGGAGGGGCCGCACCCTTATCGGCACCACCAACGTTCCCTTCAATGATGGGCTCGATAGGGTACGGGTGACCCGCAAGGATATCGTTGAATTTATCCAAGACATCAACGCCATCGTACCCGGCCTCTCGCTCGCGGAAAATGATGTGCACTACGCCTTTGCGGGCCTGTACCCGCTTCTCAGCGAGGAGATCAAATCCGACACCTATCAGGGTACAGGAGAGTACCAGGTGGTCGACCACAGCGAGCAGGGAGGGCCGGCGGGCATCGTCTCGGTAATGGGTGCCAAATATACCACTGCCAGGGCAATAGCCGAGCAGGCCGTTGATCTCATCGGAAGGAAGATAGCGCTGCCCGATCCCCGCTGCCGCACTGCCTCGGTGCCGCTTTTTGAGGGCAGAGTGGCAAGCCTCGAACGGTTCATTGCCGACAAACAGCAGCAGTACCGTGATATTCTATCGCCGCAGACCGTACATGACCTGATTGTTTCGCATGGCAGTGAACTAGATACGGTGGTGAGCTACTGCCAGAATACACCGGGCTATCTGGAAAAACTTTCTGATGGACGAGAGACCCTTGCCGGGGAAGTCGCCTATGCGGTCGAGCACGAAATGGCCTGCACCCTCGACGACGTGGTATTTGCCAGGACCGGTCTGGGGACCATCGGGCATCCAGGAGTGGCGGTGCTGAACAAGGTCGTTGACATCATCGGGCCTCTGCTGGCGTGGGATGAGCAGCGAATCGAACAAGAGATTGAGGCTGTGGAACGCCGATATCAGTGGCATGACTAAAGGAGAAACTCCTTCTGAAAACAGTAGCCGGCAAAGTGGGAAAACAAAATATACGATGAGCGCGCCGATCATCCATATCGGGCCCACGCCCTTTTTTTCCAATCGCGGATGCCATATCCGTATTCTCAATGAAATTAATGGTCTGGCTGCCGCCGGCAGAAGAACTATTCTGTGCACCTATGGACTTGGCGGCGATGTGGACGGGCTCGACATCCGCAGGACCTGGGCCATTCCCGGGTATACCAAGACAGACGCCGGGTTCTCACTGTTCAAGCCGCTGGCCGATATCCTGCTCTTCTTCCTGGTACTCAAGGTCGTCTGGAAGGAGCGGGCGACCGTACTGCACGGTCACCTGCATGAAGGCGGACTGATTGGCTGGTGTGTGAAAATCCTGCTGTTCTGGCGCGGCATCACCCTGATCATGGACCTTCAGGGAAGTCTGTCGGGAGAACTCCGCGCCTACGGTACCTTCAAAAAGCTCCCCTTCATGCTCAGTTTTTTTTACCTACTCGAACGGGTGATCTGCCTTATGCCAGACAGGATCGTCTGCTCTTCGCAGGCCAGCCTGGAATTTCTCGCCGCTTCCTGTCGGGTGGACCGGCGCAAGCTCGAAGTGCTGGGCGATGTGGTTCCCGCATCGATTTTTACTCGCCTGCACGGTGGGGAGGCGCGACAGAAAGTTGGCCTGCCCCCCGACAAGCGGGTGGTCATCTACACCGGTTCGCTGCTCCCCGGCAAAGGCATCGACCTGCTGGTGGAAGCTATTGAACCGATAGTGCAGAAGCGGGACGACGTCATTTTCGCCCTCATCGGTTATCCGCTGGATCAGATCAGAAAAACGGTTGTAGGCAACGGCCTTGCCGACCGGGTGATGCTGCCCGGTGAAGTCGAATATTCGGATCTTGGTCAGTGGCTTTATAGTGCCGATCTGGCTGTCGATCCCAAGCGTTCGGGAGCGGGGGAGGCCAGCGGCAAAGTACTTCACTATATGGCCGCAGGCCTGGCTGTTGTATGTTTCGATACGGAAAACAACCGGGAATTTCTGGGCGACGACGGTTTTTTTGCCGCCAAGGAGAGCGGCGCTGATCTGGCCGCAGCCATCGATTTGGCATTGACAGATGAAGAGTCGCGGCTTAAGTATGGTGCGGTCTGCCGGATCAGGGCCAGGGAGGAATTCTCGTCCGACGCGGCAGGCCGGCAACTTAATGGTCTCTATCAGCATTTTGACAAGTGAGCGGATCGGCAGCTACCGGCGCCGGTTCGTACCATAGTTTGGCACTAGCCGCGCCAGGTGGGCAGCGGTGGTAATGTAAAAGGAGTAAAGTAATGAAAATCTTGGTTACCGGGGGGACCGGATTCACCGGTAAAGCACTTGTCCGGCGACTTTTGGACGATGGTCATCAGGTGGTGGCACTGGACTTCCAGGAAGGGCTGAAAACCCAGGAACTGCG
>JARFQM010000336.1 GCA_029287755.1 Desulfofustis sp.
GGAATATCAATCATATGCCTGTGGTAAAATTTCTCGCATGGTTTGATTTTGAACGAAAATCTTAGTTTTGCAAAAGGCTCAACTGACAATTTGCAGATAATAGACGTGGTCAAACTAGCTGTAGTGGTGGGTCTTCTGAGATAGTTTGAGATTCTGCGCAATAGTAATTACCTACTAAATAGCGACTAACGTGAGCGCAGGCACAGCCGGCTCCGAGGCACGAGAATGTGTCATCCCGGCAGGTTGTTCCCTGCCTCTTCAATAAGGTGGCAGCGCAATGAAAAATCCAAAGGGGTGGTTGGAGGTGGGCCGGGCAGACAACACCATGCGGATATCTGCCGGCGGATTCTGGACGATTGACCAGCTATCGGAGCTGCAGCCGGCGGTGGATGGCCTTGTCGTCGAAGGAACGGCGGATACTGAAGTCGATTTTCACCGCATTGAACGTATGGACACTGCCGGAGCCTATCTGGCCGCCCAATTGCTGGATCGGTGTGACGACAGTTCTTCCTTCCAGGTGCATTCAAACCAGACTGTTGACTCAATTCTGGAGACTGTGAGACGCTACAACACCTCAGCTGCGTCCCGACCACCTGCAGCCAATGCACTGTACGAAATAATTGGACGTATCGGCAAAGCCACCCTCGAGGCACTTGACCTGGCCGCCTGCTTCATCGTGTTCCTAGGAGCCATCACTCGTCATTTCATCATCACGGTGATGCGTCCTGCCCGCTTCAGATTCAGCCAGACGATGACCCAGATAGAATTAAGCGGCTTCAACGCCATTCCCATAATCTCCCTCATCTCATTTCTTATCGGCATTGTTATCGCCTACCAGGGTGCACTGCAGCTCGGCAAACTGGGGGCGGATATTTATACCATCGACCTTTTGGCCGTCACCATTCTCAGGGAAATGGGCATATTGCTTGCGGCCATAGTAATCGCAGGCAGGTCCGGTTCGACCTTCGCGGCAGAGATAGGCTCAATGAAGATCAACGAGGAAATCGATGCAATGCTCACCATTGGCATGAACCCGATGGAGGTACTGGTCCTGCCGCGACTGATCGGGCTGACTGTCTCCCTGCCGATTCTTACCTTGATTGCCAACCTGTTCGGGGTAATCGGCGGCGGCCTCATGGTCTGGCTGGTGATGGATGTCTCTCCCCCCATGTTCATCAACCAGTTTATCGACTCACTGTCCCCCTGGACCTTCTGGGTGGGCATTATGAAGGCCCCGGTGTTTGCCGCGGTGATTGCAGTTATCGGCTGTTATGAGGGTATGCAGGTGTCAGGCAGTGCCGAATCGCTCGGCACCCATACGACCCGCGCAGTGGTTGAATCGATATTTCTGATTATTGTCTTTGATGCATTGTTTTCGATATTCTTTGGAGTTGTAGGAATTTAATGGGCTCAAGCAAGGGCTTTGCCATTAACGTTGCTGACCTGGTTGTCCGGCTTGGCGGTTACACCATCCATGATGGACTCAGCCTGCAGGTGCGCAACGGTGAAATCACCTCGGTTGTGGGGGCTTCAGGAACGGGAAAATCGGTTTTGCTGAAAACCATCATCGGCCTGATCGCACCGGTGAGCGGAACCATCGAGGTATTTGGTCAAAACAGCAGTCGACTTTCCTCCCAAGAAGCCCATGAGGTGCGCAGGCGCTGCGGAGTGTTATTTCAGGACGGGGCCCTGTTCGGCTCCCTTACGGTCAGTGAAAATGTTCAGATCCCGATCAAGGAGCACTTCACGCTCCCACAGAAAATGAGAGAAGAGCTGGCCGCCTTGAAACTTTCCATGGTGGGTCTGGATGCGGACGTGGGCACTAAATACCCCTCTGAGCTGTCCGGAGGGATGCGTAAACGCGTCGGGCTGGCTCGAGCCCTGGCTCTTGACCCTGAATTGCTTTTTCTCGATGAGCCCACCGCGGGACTGGATCCCATCGGGGCGGCAGCGTTCGACCAGTTGCTCCTGGAGTTGCAGAAAAATCTGCACCTTACGGTCTTTATCGTCACCCACGATCTCGATACCATACATACGGTGAGCAACAGGATTGCGGTTCTCGGGGAGAAAAAACTACTGATCTGCGGCACGCTTGAGGACGTGAGTTCTTTCGATCACCCATGGGTTCAGGAGTATTTTCATGGGCAGCGGTCCCGTGCCGTTAACCACTAGCTGACAATAGTGTACTGCTGACACATCGGTTGCCCGGATACGCCATGGAATCAAAAAAATTCAACTTTGTTATCGGTCTCTTTGTGGTGGCGGGAATCGCCGGTATTTTTATTATTGGCCTCTGGCTCGCCAAAACCGGTTCAAGCGAGAAAATCACCCCCTATGAGGTGCTCTTTAAAGAGTCTGTATCGGGCTTGAGTGTGGGAAGTAAGGTGAGCTACCGGGGCATCCGCATCGGCTCGGTGACTTCCATAGGAATTAAACCCGATGATCCCCAGTTTGTGCTGGTCAGGATTGCCGTCAAAGAAGAATATCCGATTCATCAAGGTGATATCGCCTCGCTCAAGATCGAAGGGATAACCGGCACATCGTATATCGACATCGAAGGCGCCGAGTGGGACAGTGAACTGATTGCATCAACCCCGGAGAATCCCGCCACCATTCCTTCACGCAGATCCGAGCTCGGCCGGCTGGTCAAAGGCCTGCCCGATCTTATCAACGAGGGAACCATACTGGCTCAGCGTTTCAGCGAGATGGTAAACGACAAGAACCGGGAGCAGGTTACCGCCATTCTCGTCAATATTAAGGAAATCACCACAATGCTCGCCGAACAGGGTGAGAACATCAACACCGTACTCGGTACCGCAGAAGATGCCGGCAACGAACTCATCGCCGTGAGCCGGTCGCTGCAGAACGTGGCAACAAAACTTGATTCCCTGGTCGACACGCTGCAGGTCACCGCAAATGACACGGATCGGCTTATCAACGATGAGGGGGCCGAACTTATAAACGAGTGGAAAACCACCGCTCAATCATGGCGGGAACTCTCGGACACCGCCCAGAATTTCCTGGTTGTCAATGAAGATTCACTGCACCATTTTTCCCAGGAAGGGCTTTATGAATTCACTTTGTTTCTGCAGGAAGCACGGTATCTGATCGCGGGGTTGTCCCGCGTAGTTGATAGAATCGAGTCTTCAGGCGCCCGCTTTCTGCTCGATCAACACAATCCAGAGATAGATCCGAACTGAGCTTATGAGGCCACGCAACAACAAGGTAATCAAACGCGATCACACAGCTGCAGCGCCATTGCTGCTGGTTCTGCTGGTAATGGGCAGTGTTGCCGGCTGCAACGTCCTGAAGCTACCGGGGCCACCGCCGGATCTTTATAATCTCACCCCGAAGAGCACTTTCAGCGACGATCTGCCGGAAATCGACAAACAGCTCACCATTGAGGAGCCTTTAGCCTCAGGGGGGCTGGACAACAATAGGATTGCCCTGCATCCCCACTCCACCAGGATCAAATATTTTGCCAATGCCCGCTGGTCCGAGCGGGCGCCCAAAATGCTGCAGACACTCCTCGTTGAAAGCTTTGAAAATGCCAATAAAATTGTCGCGGTTGGCAGGCAATCAATAGGTTTGCGCTCAGATTATACCTTGAAAACCGAACTCCGTGAATTTCAGGTCGAACATGACGCCGAAGCCAAGATCTTCACCGTTCGGGTCAGAATAAACGCCAAACTCGTTCAACAGCCGAAGAGAAATATCGTTGGTTCACACAGTTTTGAGCACACGGTTGAGATAACAGACGACAGCGGCATGGACAGTATTATTATTGCCTTCGACCAGGCTGCCGGCAGGGTATTGAAGAAACTGGTGGAGTGGACGCTGGAGAAAATGAATCATACCTAGTTTTCATCTGCAAACTGGTCAAACCCAAGAGCTTGGTCAATGGTGCTAAGCTTGGGTGGGGGCGACGGCAACGCTGCCGTCAGCAGGTTCAAATATTAGCGCATGTCCCAGAAATCCAGGAACGGAACCATATCGATATTTTCATTTTTTTCCAGCGGAAAATATTGATCCGAGTTCTCGATTTCCAGCAGTCTCCGCTCCTGGTCAAGCCCCTTAGCTGTTGGCTCGTGGTAAAACGCCACCTTCATCTTGCCAGTCAACTGGTCAGCTTTCAGTTTGATGGTGACATCCTGGTATTTCCACTTGTAGGTGAAAACATTTTCTTTCGCCGATGTCTTGTGGTCGGGCAGGCCGTATTTCACCTTCATTTTTCTCTCGACCAGGTCATATTTGTCAGGGGAGTCCAGATTAATATAGACTGCATAAAATTTATCTTTGTAAAAACCGTAGATCACGTCGCCTATGATCATGTCTTCAACAACATAGGACTCTCCCGGGCTGGCATAAAAGGTCATCCCCCCTTTGCTGTAGAGCTGCTTTAAACCACGGTATTTGGAGATATCGCTGCCCCACACATACCCCATAAAACCGTCTTCCAGGTCTTCCGCCCAGGCAGTGCTGAACAGACAGAGGGTCAGCACGAGAACAAGGATGGCGATGAGATGGTTTTTCATGATTGTTTCTCCTCTTTTTCGGTGCGTTAGCAAATAGTACACCCTTACTCATAGTGCCGATACAAGTCATTGTCCACCTATCAACAGCCGGCAGTTATGGTGGTTGAACCAGCCTGAAACATCGCTGCCTTCCTAGGGAAATTTCAAAGCCGACCTTAACGAGCAGATCGACCCACGATTTGGAGGCTGTTTTCCATTGACCAGATACATTTCATACGCCGGTGAGAATCCAGTCCTTAACGGACGAGAGAAAGGTGCACTCTAAAAATGAAATTTTATGCCGATGTTGCCGGTAAAGCCACCCACATCAATGTTCTCCTCCAGGACACCATCAAGTTCTGCAAATCGATAGAGAGCCTCGCCGAACAACTTAAGCAGAGACGTACCCAGGGGCACATCAAGTCCTGCCCCGATATACCCGCTGAATTTGGAGTCCAAGTCAACCTCACTGGATGAGTCGACATAGAGGTAGGAGACCCCTCCGAGAAGGTAGGGGTCTACTTCACCGTAAGGCAACAAGTGCACTTGCAGCCCTAGATCAAATGGTATCGTAGTTACATCCTCATAAACAATTCCCGTGTCGCTGTCTGAGAAGAAATGGGCTCTGCCATCCAGGCGCAGGTGCTCAGTGAAAAGAGGGATGGCTAGTCCAACTCCCGCACCCCAGGAACCATCAGCATCCTGTTTGCTCCAATAACTGCCATAGCCGTACAGATCAATTGCCGAAGCATTCGACCCGCAAAAAAGCATTGAAAGTATAAAAACCAGAAACACTATCTTTACATATCTCATTTCCATCCCCTCCACCAATCTGCGTACCTGTTGGAATTGACCATCTGTCTAGACCACCCCTGCCTGAAGGTGGCCGCTCGAGTCTCGGTGCACCGAGATGGTGCGAAATGCCTTTCGATTTCCCGCAACACTAATCTTATCAATTTTTATATCTATCACCAATAATAGAATGGTGGCACCGCCAACCGGGCGTGATTGTCGGCCGGGTGGGGAAAACCATCAATCCATGGACGTATTCTCAGGTATTCAGTTTAGGTTTGATCTGGCGCTACTTGAGAAGTAGACTCTGTGTTTCAGCGGATAATCAGAGCGCAATCAAGCACTGGGTGAATATCGAGATATGGACTTTTTATATTTTGCCGCCTTCTCATTTTTAGTGATTGTCGGAGCATTTTTACAATCCGTGATTGGGCTCGGTTTCGTGATGCTCGTAGCTCCTTTTCTCGTCTTGTATAATCCAGATTTTGTACCTGTGCCGATGCTGCTCATCGGCACCTTTTTACCCCTGCTCATAGTGTGGCGTGATCGCAAAGCTATTCATTTTACCGGGATCAAATCAGCTATCGCCGGAAGGATAATAGGAAATTTACTTGCTGTAGGGCTGCTCAGCATCATTTCTCAAAACACTTATATGCTGATCTTTGGCGGGTTGATTATCGTTACGGTTATTCTCAGCACGCTCACTTTCAACATTCGACCGACGACGGTCAATGTGGGTATTGCCGGCATTCTGTCAGGATTGATGGGAACTCTGGCAGCTGTTGGTGGACCGCCCATGGCAATTGTTTACCAAAATGAAAAGGGAGATGTTATCCGTGCAACTCTGTCCGGTTTTTTTGTTTTGGGAACCTTGCTGTCAATTTTATTTCTTAGTATTGCCGGCAAGGTGACGCTTAATGATTTCAGGCTGTTCTTTTATATGGTGCCCGGCGTCTTGATTGGTTTTTATCTATCCAAATATGCAGTAGGCTTTGTAGATCGGGGGTATATGCGTAAAGCCATGCTGTCCGTATCATTTTTGGCTGGCGTTATAGTTGTTATTAAGGCCTTTTGGGGGTGATATGATCTCCCTGGCTATACAAAGTTCAAATCTACACTGTCTGTTATCATTGTCTTTGCTGAATACGGACAATCGCTTTGCCTCTGCAGCACGGCCGTTAGTAGCAGGCCTGGTGTGATTTTGTACAGGACGTGCTAATGGTGTGAGCCTTCATTAAACTTTTGAATGCAGTCAAGGCATATGCATGCTTTGCCCTTTTGCGGGGCGGGCAATAACTCTATCAGCTCGTGCGGGACCTTGACATCTCTACACCAGCATGGTTGCTCAGAATGAGCCATGCAGTTATTTGGTTTGCCGCACAGTGGGCATATCGTTTCATTTATCTGATTTTTCAAGGTACCCTCTACTCTAAAAAAAAATAGCTCTCCTCTCTAGTGCTTTTTATCCCCGTACCTGAATATCTTTTATTCCAATGAGGAATTGCCTGGCTGAGGTTGTCTATTATTCTCCGGATCCTGAGAGACGGCCGGGGGCTTATTACTGTCTACCTGAAGTTTCGGAATTGAAAGTTGAAGATCTGATGCAAAGCCTGGCCGATGGTGATATGATCGGGTGAGTATGAAGGTAATTGGCAACCAGTCAGCATCCATCGAATAGTTCCGCGGCGGCAGCGGGTTGGGCTGAAAAAAGCACCTCTGCGGGTCGGAACGGATAACCCAGGGAAAAAATGGAAAAGAATATTGCAGGTCTGTGGAACTCGGGGCGGGCTGTTGTCGGCGGCTGGCTGATGCTGCCCGACGCGGTCACCGCTGAAATCATGGCCGGCCAGGGCTACGACACCATAACCATTGATCTTCAGCACGGGCTTGTCGATTACCAAAAGGCGCTTGCGATGCTGCAGGCCATGAACGGCAGCCCGTCAATCCCTTTTGCCCGCGTCCCCTGGCTCGACCCGGCATTGGTCATGAAACTGCTGGATGCCGGATTCTTGGGAATCATCTGCCCCATGATAAATAACCAGGATGAAGCTCGCAGGCTTGCCTCGTACGTACGCTACCCGCCGGTCGGCGAGAGAAGCTACGGACCTGCCCGGGCTGGATTTATCCTTGATCCGGCCTACGGCGGCAAAGCCAACGAAATGATCCAGTGCCTGGCCATGATCGAGACGGCGGAAGGGTATCGGAACGTGGAGGAAATCGTCGCGGTCGAAGGCATAGACGGTGTCTATATAGGTCCCATTGATCTTACCTTGGCCCTGTACGGCAATGACCTGCCGCTCGGTTTAGACCGACAAGAAACGGAGATGCTCGAGGCGATCGAAAATATCCTCAGGGCTGCCCATGCGGCCGGAAAGAAGGCGGGAATCCATTGCGGCACTCCCGAATACGCAGGCCGCATGGTAGAGATGGGCTTTGATCTGGTGTCTTTATCTTCCGACCTGGGGCTCTTTAGCACCGCCTCGAAATCAATACTGGAGGCTGCGCGCCGACTCACTGGAGGAGTGGCAGGCGACGAAAGTCAGGCGGCACAGAGCGGATCAACCCCCTACTAGGTGTGAGCCCGGTCAGCAGTGTACAACGGCCCAGTGCCTTGACTAATCCTTGCCTCTGCTGCCGGAATCCATTCCCCCTCCGGCTCTATAGCTCGGTGGATAGACCTGGACAGTAGTGCCCTCGAATTTGGTGACCAGGTTGTCATATTTGGAGAAGAAGATTCCCACCCGTTTTCCATCAGGATCAAGAATCTCGGCACCGTTCCGCCTGGTTTGATATGGTCCCTTCCAATTGACGGTGCTCTCCAGCCATGTGGACAGCTCATCTCCCTCGAGATCGACCGGTTTCCAGAATTCGGACTTAATCTTATAGCTCGCATCGAGTGCCATAACGGCGGACGGCCACTGCGTTGTGCCGCTGAAGTAGTATCTGTAGCCGGGAACGATTTCGCTGTTCTGGAAGAACACAGTTATATCGTTCTGCCGCTTCAGTGTGCCGCATTCCTCACAGGGAGCGCAGCTCATCAGGGTCATCGCGATTGCGGCCAGCAACAGGGGAACTAGGATGGATTTCATGGCGGGCCTCCTGGTATGGCACCATATCAGCTTGTATACTCATGGTAGTGGATGAAATTCTAATGCACGCTGCGGAGATGAAAAGGGCCCTGAAATAAACATACCCGAATTCCTCTCTTTTTCAGGTCATTTTCTGGGCAGCAGCAATGAAAGTCCAAGGTTGAAAAGCGAGACAACAAAGACGATGACCAGGGCCAGGTAAACCCCCTTCAGCACCGCGTCCTGCAGCAGCGCCTGCATGGCATCGGGAACCATGGCCTGGAATTCCTTCTGAAAAAGATTGGCCATGCTCTCTTTGAGCATTCCTATCAGGTTCTCGGGCAGGCGCTGCCCAGCCGTGGTCAACTCGCTGATCAGCCTGTCGGTGACGATCCCGCCGCAGAGTCCTACTCCGATCGTCCCTCCCATGGTCCGGGAAAACTGGTGAAAGGATGTCGCCACCCCCAAGTCGGTCGGTTCCACACTGTCCTGCACTACCAGAAGGGTGGTCAAAGAGACAAATCCCATACCCAGTCCGACGATGAGAAAGGCTGTAAAACACTCACCTATAGTCGTGGTGCGAGAGAACAACAGGGTCAGGCCGGTACCGACAACCACGAGTACCGCGCCGATCAAGGTCGCTCTCTTGGCTCCGATCCAGTGCATGTTCCTGCCCGCTGCCAGGGAACCGATGGACCAGCCCAGGCTCAGCGACAGCATGGCATAGCCGACCTGGAGCGGAGTCTGGGAGAGCGCTCCCTGAAGCAGAATAGGGGCGTAGGCGAAAAGCGAGAAAATGGCGAAGCTGGCAAAAAAGACCAGGACGTTGCCAAGGGCGAAGGAAGGATTTTTGAAAAAACTGAAATCGAGCATCGGATTTTCCGCCCGCCCTTCAACCAGGTAGAAGCAGATTCCCGAGACGATGGTGGCAATGCCGATCAATATATAGGGCAATGATGTAACCGGCAGTTCACGCCCTCCGGTCATGATCAGGGTCAGGAGCCCCAGGATGAATCCGGAAAGGAGCAGGGCCCCCAGTAGATCGAGATTCTTGCCTGTCGTCTTCTGGCGGAATTCCTGAAAATATGAGGCAATGCCGTAAAAGGAAAAGAGCCCCAGGGGAATGTTGATAAAAAAGATCCAGCGCCAGGAGAACCAGGTCACGATAAATCCGCCCAGCGTCGGACCGACCAGGCTGGAAACGCCCCACACCGCACTGGCAAAAGAGATTGTTTTCGCTCTTTGCTCAGGCGGTGATACATCGGAAAGGACCACATAGACCAGCGCAAATATTCCACCGCCGCCGATGCCCTGGAAGACCCTGGCTAGCACCAGAAACTCCATCGATGGCGAACACCCGGCGGCGATCGAGGCGGCGAGGAAGAGGCCAATGGCGAAGAGGAACAGCAGCCTGGTGGAGTACATATCGGACAGTTTCCCGAAAATAGGCAGGGCTACGGCCCGGGCCAGGAAGTAGGACGTATAGGTCCAGGCATAGAGATGCAGGCCGCCCAATTCGGCGATAATGGTCGGCATGGCCGCGGTCATCACCAGCGCGTCCAGGGCGCCGAGAAAGAGGGCCAGCAGTGCGGCCCAGATAATCCAGTTGCGGCGCGCGCTGTCACTATCGACTGCAGTCATTTTTGCTCCCGAATAAAGTCCAGATATCGTCTTGCTCTCAATAGCGGTTTCACACTCTTAGGGTGACGTGAAGGCGTGCAGATCGCTTTCCGACTCTCAGGGTCGAGATCCAGCAGTCCTCAATGTAAGGGTTATCTCCGCCAAAGCAAAGCTATTGTGCCACTGACTAAATCTAGGCTTTTGGGGTCTCTCTTTTTTATCCTGCCTGGTTTTATCCGTGGGATGAACTACTCTATTGTTGATTGCTGCCTGTATTTTTTTTAAAGACAATGAAGACGGGAGAGGATGATGAGCACGGCCAAGGCAACACCCACAGAGATCGGTGAATTTCTCCAGACCCACGAGGAGTGGACTTTGACTGATGATGCGCTGCAGCGCACCTTCACCTTCCGCAACTTCCGGGAGGCCTTCGGCTTCATGGCCGAGGCCGCGCTTGTGGCCGAGCGCAGCAGCCACCACCCGGAATGGAGCAATGTCTACAACCGGGTCACGGTACAACTGACCACCCATGACGCCGGCGGAATCAGCGCCAAGGACTTCGAACTCGCCCGGCAGATGGAGCTGATCGCCTCGCGCCGTTGACAGGCTGCCTGTTTATCCCGGTTACACTGGTGCTCTACACTTCGATAAACTGCGGTCTTTTGGTGTTGATCTGGCTTGTGCAGATCATTATTTATCCGGGTATGCATGGCTGGGACAAGGCCAGGTTTGCAGAACTGCACGGTGACTATACCCGGCGTATCACCTGCATTGTCGGACCGCTCATGCTCGGCCAGGCAGCCCTGGCGCTGCACCGCGTAGTTGTTGCACCACACAAAACAGCGGTCCTGCAGACCCTGCTTATCGCCTTCGTCTGGGGGGTGACCATCTTCGTCTCGGTACCGCTGCACCGCAAGCTGAGCGCTGGCTACGACGGCCGGGCGGTCTCCCGGTTGTGCACCACCAACTGGCTGCGGACGGCCGGCTGGAGCCTGGTCAGTCTGCTCGATTTAGCGGGGTGAGGTCAATCCCTATCCTCGTGTCTCGGATTTTCCTGAACGCAGCACTCTGCTGCACCGATCGAGCGCCTGCAAATCAGTATCTGGCTGGCAGGAACGTGCTGTGGGTCCCGGGGCTGAATGCAACGCTATTCAGCAGCCGTCCGGTGCGCTTTTATCGATCCGAACCATTGCGGTCTTTTGTCAACAGCAAACCCGGAGAGCGAAGGGTGCATGGTCTGCAGAGACTGGGTGTGCTGCTCGAGTGCGGCGATCAGCGACCGAATCGTTTCATCATCCGCATCCGCCGAGCAGACCAGGGTCATGGTCGTACCGAAGGTGGAAAGCGTTTCTGACAAAAATGGATAGGTGGATTTCTGAATTTCCTGTCTCGACAAGGAAGGAGTTGAGGTAATAAGCTCGATCACGCCGTCGTTGAAAAAACCGATCAGCCTAGCCTGAGAGTCCTTCATAAGCTGAATTATATTGTCGTCTGGATGGACACCCCGGTGGACCATGATCTGCACGTCACCCTGGCGGAAGGCGATCTTATCCTGAGACATTGACGAGGACAGTTCGGCGAATACGGGAAACATATCTGCCTTCCAGCCCTGATTGCGCATGAAGAGTTTGAACAGCTGATTCTGCGGTGAGCCGGGCGAGCCCGCGTTTATCCTTGTTCCAGGCAACTGATCCACCGAGGCTAACTTGACATCGCCTCGCACAAGCAGGGTAAGCGGAACCTGGTAGAGCGCGGTGACCACGCGAATTCGATCATAGCTGATATCAAGATATCGAAAAGATTCCTGCCCGGTCATCGATTGTTCGAGCAGCAGCGAATCGACCAGGGCCAGGTCAAGTGAGCCACCCTGCACATTTGTCAGGTTATCGATGGGATCGGCCGATTCCGACAGCACGCAGGTGAGCTCCTTGTCCTGTTTGGCAAATATGCGGCACAACAGTTTACCACTGTGGTGCGAGAACGAGCCGCTCGGACCGGTGCCGATGTGCAGTTCGTAGGATGATGCCGGCAGTGCAGAAGCGCCCGCCAGAAGCAACGCGGCGATGAGTGAGAACGTATTCATGACTAATCTTGCCGGTCGTGTGCCAGTCTCGTCGATCATGGTGCCCTCCAAAGTGAAATGATATGCACGGCTGACCTCCCTTCTTCACCAGGCGGCAGGAACGTGCGCCCTGGCGGTCTATGAGCGCTTGAGAACTTAGAGCGCTGGAGGAAAAAATAGTCATTCGACTCAGCCAGTAAATGCAACGATGTGGTAGCGCGATGATGAGCGTGCGCTACCCACAGTCATAAACTCCTCCGATTTTTTTGCTCTCTTCCTCGTCGATATTGAGCTGCCAGCGAATCAGCGGGTGCGAGTCTGGGGCGCTGCGCTCAAAATGACCGCGCCGCCCGGGCATTGTCATCTAGACTAAACCTCGCTGCTTCAAGCAGGTAAATATAGCAGATACTATTTCTGCTTGCCATTTCTTACTGGATACTGCAATGCGGTCAAAAAACGCTGGGTGCCATGGTGGGGGGAGGCGCACCCCCGCAAGGTGTGATTGTTGGCATTGTTCAGTACCAGATTATCCCTCCCGGCTTTTACGACAATGTGGTAATTAACTGGTCGGATGCAACGGCACGAATGAGAAATTACGAGGGTATGGCGGGTGGGCACCCACCTGCTTGGCAGCAGGATTGGAAAATGTCCAGGAGGCGGCTTCCGAGAGACACCGAAGATGTCAACCATTGCCCTCAGGGTAAATAGTTTTTAGTGTGGGTATGAAGAGACGATCAGATGAAGTATTTCCCGGATGAATCAATTATGAATATTCCCCGCTATAGTGATATCGTCAAAGCTCATACTAATCTGGTGCGCTTTGCACACCGTACGCCGATTCTCTCATCAACGCACATCGACCTGAGCACCGGCGGGAAGATTTACTGCAAATGTGAAAATTTCCAGAAAACCGGTTCATTTAAATTCAGAGGGGCTGTTAACGCGGTCATGTCATTGAGCGAGGGGGCAGCAGGGCAGGGGGTTGCGACCCATTCTTCCGGGAATCATGCGGCAGCCCTAGCCTTGGCAGCAAGAGAAAGGGGGATAGCCGCATACGTGGTAATGCCTGAAACTGCGCCGGAAATAAAAAAGAGAGCGGTCGCCGGCTATGGTGCGAAGATTTTTTTCTGCACCCCGAGCCTGGAAGCTCGGCAGGCAACCTTGGCTGAAGTTATTTCAGAGACAGGTGCTGCCGAGATTCACCCCTATGATAATTTTCATGTCATTGCCGGACAGGGCACGGCGATGAAAGAAATGGTGGAAGACGGTCCCGATCTCGATAGCGCGTTGGTGCCAGTCGGCGGCGGTGGGTTGCTGGCAGGGACGGCTCTGGCACTCACCCACCTCTCTCCCCGCACGCACCTCATTGGCTGTGAACCTGAAGGGGCCGACGATGCCTACCGTTCATTTCTGCAAGGTGAGATTATTCCATCGATCAACCCGCTTACGATTGCCGATGGTTTGCTTACCTCCCTTGGTGAACGGAATTTTGCCATTATCAGGGAACAGGTAGATCAGATTGTAACCGTATCTGAAGACTCGATTATTGCGGCCATGCGCATGGTGTGGGAGCGCATGAAAATAATTATCGAGCCCTCGTCGGCCGTCCCCCTGGGGGCGATTCTTGAGGGAAAAATTGACCTCCGGGACCAGCGGGTGGGCATTCTAATTTCAGGGGGGAATGTGGATCTGGAAAAACTGCCTTTCTCACCTGATTACACCAGCGAACGGGTTGCTAACCAAGATTTCTGATCACTCATCACCAGGCTGCAGAAGCCAGTAGCGCAGACCTTCTTTTCTGGCGGCTGTCAGACGGGAACGTTGTGCTGCCGACTTACCGGTCCGCAGCAGTTCAGCGAGATCATCGATTACTTCCGGATTAAACAGGTGGTAGATATGCCCCGAGAACCTCCTGGTGCCAATAGCTGAAATATCAATACTTTCCACTTCTTCGAATATCGTCAGATTGTCCCCTGCCTGACCAAGACGAGGGTACCCGTGTACTTCTTGCGAGAGTTTGAGAGCTTTGTCATTTTCCGACACATAGACAGTGATGCGCCTGACCAGACTGTGCAGCTGAGCTAATTCCTGACCAAACATGTCGGTATCAATGTCGGGCGCAATGAGTACCAGTTCGTTAATTAAGAGCCTGCCGCTGTTGCGATAGGACAGCCGGACGAGCGCCTGAACAATCCCTCTGGCGCCAAGGCTGTGAGCAACGACATCAACACTCCCGTCTCCGGACGCTGCAATCACCTGTTCAAGAAATCCAGCAATATGTGGAACGCTCCATACCAGATCAGCTTCGTCCCAGGTGTATTTCAGCATATTGCCGTCGGCGGGCCAGCTGAAAAGCAGCAGTCGTTCCTCGAGTCCAAGCGCTCTCTGAAGCAGAGCACCGCGGCGGCAACTCTTTTCAAAACCAATATTATAGCCATGAATATAGAGAACCAGATTGCCATGCTCTTTGTCGGGCAAGGACTTGATACCACGTTCCAGTGTCTCTAGTGAGGCCTCCTGTAAATTTACCAGTTCGATTTTTTCATCGGGAATATAGAAAGGGACAGTTTCGGCGATATCTTCGAGCCCCCATATGGGAGAGAACGAAACGGTGCAAAAACCAGCTTCCAGCCTCCCGCGACTGCCGCCGTAATAGTTCGCTGGCTCGGTTTCCCCGGTTCTGTTGCG
>JARFQM010000347.1 GCA_029287755.1 Desulfofustis sp.
GGTCACCGCAGGGCTGGCTGCGCAGATGAAGGTCACTGAGGAGCAGCGTCGTTTCGAAGAGGATCCCTACACCGGTGCTGTCGCCGAGGCATTCGACATTTCAATCAGGGGACTCGACTCGAGGTATTGCTGCGACCTGAACCGGTCTCCAGAGCGTTGCATCTACGAAGAGGCCTGGGGCCGGCAGGTGTGGAAGACACCCCTGGAGGGTCCGGAAAAAGAACGACTGCTCGAGCGTCACGCGGCCTACTACCGGGTTCTGGACGGACTGCTGACGGTCTTGACGGAGGATTTCGGCAGCGCCGTCCTCTACGATCTGCACTCTTACAATTACCTACGACTCAACGGCGAGCCGCCGCTCTTCAACGTCGGCAGCCACTTCATGGATCTTCAGCGTTTTGGCGCCGTGGTCGACCACCTGGTCGGAAAACTGGCGGCCATTGAGCTGCCCGGCTGCGACAACCGGGCAGTCATGGACGAGGTGTTCGAGGGCACGGGCTATCAGGCCGAATTTGTGCATCGTCACCACCCCGACGTGTTCTGCGTACCGCTGGAGATCAAGAAGGTATTCATGGACGAGGCGAGCCTGAAACTCAGAACGACCATATTTACTCCGCTGCGCGAGCAACTGATTGGCGCCGTCATGAGTAATTACAATTGCTTCAGAGCTCTGACCGGAAAGGACACGGGGGAGAGATGATCGTTATCAAGTCGGACAACGATGCCGGACTGGCCGCTGCCGCCGCACTTCTGAACAGCTCACGGAAGACGGTGGCGCTTACCGGGGCCGGCATCTCGGTGGGCAGCGGCATCCCGGATTTCAGGAGTCCCGGCGGTTTGTGGTCGGTGTATGCACCGGACGAGTATGCGACCCTCGAGGTATTTTACCGCAACCCGCAAAAGGCCTGGGAACTCTACCGGGCCCTGGGCAACACCCTGCACGGTAAAATCAGCAATCCGGCCCATCAGGCGCTTGCCGAACTCGAGAGCCAAGGGCGGCTGGCGGGGATCGTCACCCAGAATGTCGACAACCTGCACCAGCAGGCGGGCAGCCGGACCGTGCTCGAGATCCATGGCGACCATCAACATCTGCAGTGTCTCGAGTGCGGCCACCTGGAGGAGGTGAGAGAGCAGCACTACCGGGAGCAGGCGATACCCCGGTGCCCAACCTGTTCGGTAGCGCTGAAACCCAACGTGGTGCTGTTCGGGGAGCCGGTCCGGCAGCTCGACGAAATCGAAGTGCTGATCGAGGGCAGTGAAATTCTGCTGGTCATCGGTACCTCGGCCCAGGTCTACCCGGCCGCGGGCCTGCCGCTGGCAGTGAAGCAGTGGGGCGGAGCGGTCTTCGAGTTCAACCGCGAACAGGCCCTGGGGCGCGACCGTTTCAGCGACTTCAGCCGGATTACCGATTACTTCTTCGAGGGCGACGCCGAACAGACCCTGCCGATGCTCCTCCAGGCAATGGCTGCCTAGCAAGGATGGGTATTTCAACCTTATTGCGGGTTTTTCTGCCCTTCGCCGCCGGCTACTTCCTCAGCTACCTGTTTCGGGTGGTCAACGCGGTGCTGGCCCCCGACCTGGCGGCCGACATCGGGGTCGGTCCCTCGGCGCTGGGCCTGCTGACCTCGGTCTATTTCATCACCTTTGCCTCGTTTCAACTGCCGCTCGGCGTGCTGCTCGACCGCTACGGCCCGAGAAAAACCGAGGCGGTGCTGCTCATGTTCGCGGCCTTCGGCGCCTTTCTCTTCAGCAGGGCCGACAGTCTGAGCGGGCTGGTGATTGGCAGGGCGTTCATCGGCTTTGGAGTATCGGCCTGCCTGATGGCCTCCTTCAAAGCCTATACGGTCTGGTTCGACCGTTCCCGGTGGCCGGTGATCAACGGTTTCCAGATGGCTGCCGGCGGGCTCGGCGCTCTGGCGGCCACTTCGCCGGTGGAATGGCTGGTGTCGATGACCGACTGGCGTATGGTGTTTCTGCTGCTCACCGGACTCTCGGTACTGATCGGACTGCTGGTGCTCACCGTTGTCCCCGAAAAGAAGGCGGCGCCGTCGACCGAATCGCTGGCAGCGCAGCTGGGCGGCATCAAGGAGGTGTTCACCAGCCTCAAATTCTGGCACATCGCCCCGGTGGTCACCCTCTCCCAGGCAGCGTTTCTTTCCATCCAGGGACTTTGGGCGGGTCCCTGGCTGCGCGATGTGGTCGGCCTGGAGCGCGGCGTCGCCGCCTCGGTGCTCTTCTGGGTTGCGGCAGCCATGATCTGCGGCTTCATAGGGCTGGGCTTTATTGCTGCGCGGCTTTCAGAAAGGGGCATCTCTCCGGCGCTCACTTCGGCGGTCTGCATGGGGTTGTTCATGATCGTGCAGTTCCTGGTACTGGTCACGCCGCCGGGCTGGTATCTCATTGTCTGGCTGATCTTCGGCTTCATAGGCACCGCGGGGATCATCGCCTATGCGGGGCTTTCGCAATTGTTCGAGGTGCGCCTCTCCGGGCGGGTCACCACCGGCGTGAACATGCTGGTGTTCGTGGCCACGTTCGCGGTCCAGTGGCTGATCGGCATTATCATCGAGGTCTGGCCGCTTGGCCCGGACGGCAGTTATAACGAGAAAGGTTTTTATTACGGCTTCGGGCTGATTCTGGCGCTGCAGGTCGTTTCCCTGCTCTGGTATGTGGTTGGCGCGGGGCTGTTGAAGAAAAGAGAACGTTCGACAAGAATCAGGGATTTGGGACAGGAAAATGGATAACCAGGGATTTACAGGGTCCTCGACCTATGTGTTGGATGAGGAACTGGCTAAAATCGTCAATATTTCGATGACGCTGGAGATGCCGCTGCTGCTCAAGGGTGAACCGGGCACCGGCAAAACCATGCTGGCCCATGCGGTGAGCGAGACGCTGGGCATGGATCTCATTGTGCTCAACGTCAAGTCGAGCATGAAGCTGGTCGAGGCGCTCTATCA
>JARFQM010000360.1 GCA_029287755.1 Desulfofustis sp.
TTAAAGTTGTCTGGGTACAAAATGATTGATTCATCCTTCTGCCCTTTGAAATCGCCCAAGGCGGCGAGTTCTCTGACGACAGACCGTATAGACTGATCACTCCTGGGAAGCTTTTTACCATTTTGGGCAACCATGAATACCTGCAGCGCCCCGGTATAGGAATCGATAGGCTTCTGGGTGAAGCGCAGCTTGACTTTGTTCATATCGTTACCTGTGGTCTGGATCCGTTCACTTCTCGACAATAACCGGTAAGCAGCTTGAATTATCTGGGAAAAAGCCAACTTCACTACTATTATACATGAATACCTGAATTACAACGACTCGGAGAAATCCCCATGTTGCACACTCTCGTTATCTCAGTCTCCCTGGCCATCGTCGTGTCGGCGCTCTGCTCAATCTGTGAAGCGGTACTCTACTCGCTCACCACTTCTCAGGTGGAAATGCTGCGCAAATCAGGAACCCGTGCAGGAGCAGTGTTAAACGACCTGAGAAGCGATATTGACGAGCCCATAACCGCGATTCTCACCCTCAATACTATTGCCAACACGGTCGGCGCCGCCATTGCCGGTGCCGCCGCCGCCCACCTATTCGGCGACGGAAGTGTAGTCCTCTTTTCCGCTGTTTTCACCATGGCAATCCTCATCTTTTCAGAGATCATCCCCAAGACTGTTGGCGTCTCTTTTTCCTACCGGCTGGCCCCGTTTATCGCATTTCCCATCCGTCTTATGGTGGTCTGCCTTAAACCAATCGTCAAACTCTGTCAGACGATCACTCGCCTGATCCCCAAGGACAGGAGCGACGAGTCCATCTCAGCCGAGGAATTGCAGACCATTGCCGCCATGTCCCGGGAATCCGGCCAGCTTGAAGAAGTGCAGGAAAAAGTAATCTCAAATATTATCGATCTTAAACAGAAAACGGTGCGCCAGGTCATGACGCCGCGCACCGTTACTTTTTCACTGGATGAAAACCTCACGGTTGCAGAAGCAATGCTCCAAATCTCCCGACTGACGAGCCACAGCCGTGTACCGGTGTACGACAAGAACCCGGATGACGTGACCGGGATCATCATGAGAAAAAAGGTTCTGCTGGCTGCAGCCCAGCAGAAGGAAACCACTACCTTGGCCAAGCTCAAAGTGCCTGCTCATTTTGTTCCGGAAACCATGCCGCTCAACCTGGTTTTGATAGATTTTTTCGAGAAACGCCAACATCTCTTCGTCGTTGTTGATGAATACGGATCGGTGACCGGTGTCATCTCAATGGAAGACGTGCTTGAAGAGATCGTCGGCGAGGAAATAATCGACGAATCAGACCGGACCAGGGATATGCGAGAACTGGCTCGCAGGGAGACCACGAGGATACGGGCAGAATAGGCTGTAATCAGTTGATGGGTTCAAGTTGCATGCGGGCTGAGAGCTGCTGGCCTTCGCGCAGGTAGGACAATTCGATCTCGTCGCCCACCTTGAGATTTTCCAGGATATCCCTGATATCGTCTACGGAATCAACAGCTGTGCCGTTGATGCCGACGATTATGTCACCGGTGACTATTTCACCTCGATACTGCCGGGCGGCCTGAAGCCCGACCTGGTCCGCCGGCCCGCCCGCTTCGACTTCGCCGATCAGTATACCATCGCTGATGCCGTATCTCGCCGCATAGCGCTCATCGACCAGAGTCACGCCAATACCCGGCTTGATTAATTTGCCATGCCTGATCAATTCCGGAACCACCCTGTTTACTTCCTCTACCGGTACGGCGAACCCAATACCGGCGTAGGCTCCGGAAGGACTGTAAATAGCGGTATTGACGCCGATGAGCCGGCCGGCACTGTCAAGAAGCGGACCCCCCGAATTACCGGGATTGATGGCCGCATCAGTCTGGATAACGCCGTTAATCGTTCTCCCGGTGATTGCATTGATTTCCCTGCCCAATGCTGAAATGATGCCGGACGTAATGGTGTGGTCAAGCCCGAAAGGATTACCGATGGCAAACACTTTCTGGCCAACCAGAAGATTAGCGGCTTCACCCACTGGTATCGGTTTCAGTTTATCCACCGGGGCGCTGATCTGCAAAACAGCCAAATCCTTGTCCGGTGCGGCACCCACCAGTATTGCCTTATATTCAGATTGATCGGAGAGTGTGACCCGGATATGGCTGGCGTCCGAGATTACGTGGTAGTTGGTGACAATTCTGCCTTCCCTGTCCCAGATAAATCCCGATCCCGTTCCCTGGGGAATCTGGACGGCGTTGAGGGAGAACAAATTTCGTCTCACCGCCAGGGAGGTAATAAAGACCACCGAAGGAGAATTTTCCCGGAAGATCTCTATGGTATTTTTCTCGTCCTCGGCCAGGTCACCCCGAGCGGTGATCGCTCGTGGTTCGGCGTTGCGATTGATCGCCCGCCAGTCCTGGCCGCCGAACAGGTACCAGAGCATTCCTGTCAGAATGAGCAGCAGTATGAAAGGTTTCAGGAACCCGGTTTTTCTGGGTTGCTCCATAACAAATTGCGGTCGCTTAGAGGCCGAGAATTAGTTTAGCCGTGTAAAAATACATCATGACACCGATAATATCGATGGCGGTGGTGACGAATGGACCAGTGGCGATGGCGGCGTCAAAGCCAAATCTTTTCAGAACCAGGGGGATGATGGTTCCCAGGGTGGCGGACATGGCCATGATGAAAAAGATCGACAGCCCGACCACTGCGCCGAGCATGGTGGGGTCCCGGTGCAGGAGAAAGGAGACCAGCCCGAGGAAAATGCCATAGACACAGCCGAGCAGCAGACCTACCCTGAATTCTTTGAAAACCACCCTAAAGAGTTCGTTCATGTTCACCCGGCCGGTGGCGATGCCCCGGACAATGATGGTCGAGGACTGGGTGGCGATGTTGCCTCCCATTCCCATGACGATCGGGATGAAGGATGCCAGCGCTATAACACTGGTCAGTTCCTGCTCGAAACTGCCGATGATGACCATTGCCATGATGCCGCCGATCCAGGAAGCAAAAAGCCAGGGGGCTCTGAGCATGGCATTGTCAAAAGCAGACTTCAGAAGAATTTCTCGGTCCTTGCCGGCACCGGCCATCTGCAGGAAATCTTCCGTAGCCTCTTCACGAATGACATCGATAATGTCATCGACGGTGACGATTCCAACCAGATTATAAGAAGAATCGACCACCGGTACCGCGAGAATGTTGTATTGCGAGACCACGTGGGCGACCTCGCCTTGATTGGTATCGGTACTCACCGAGATGACGTTGGGATTCATCACGTCTTTAAGTTTTCTTCCAGGTGCGTTCATCAGCAGTTCGCGCAGCGATACGACACCGGCCAGTTTGCCGTCCCCATATTTTATGTAGAGATAGAACACCATTTCCATCTCTTCACTTTTCTGCTGAATGATTGATATCGCCTCGCCAACCGTCAAATCATCCTCCAGGCACATGAAATCTGGCGACATCAGGCCGCCGGCTGTCTCCGGATGATACTGCAGAAGACCTTCCACCTCTTCACGGTCTTCTTTCTCCATGTGCCTGCTTATTTCAGCAGCCAGGTCATCTGGTATGGTCTCGAGAATGTCTACCGCGTCGTCAGAAGGGATGTCCGCCAGGATCGAAGCCAGGTACTGCGGGGTCAGTTGCTGGACGAGATCGACCAGTATCGCGTCATCGAGTTCGCTGAGGAATTCCCCCACGACTTCGGTCTGGCCGATAATGTTGAATATATTGGTCCGCTCCTCCTCATTTAAATGTCTGAAAACCCATGCCATATCGGCAGGATGGGTCTTCTGGATTAATTTCAGGAGGTGGCCGGAGGCACTGCGCCGGTTGAGCCTTCTGATCATATCGAGAAGAACCATGCCTTCACTGCCTATCATTTCCCGTTTTGTACTATCAGTTCGTGCCATAGCCGGTACCTGGGAAGTCAATTATGCGATCTTGTCACACCCCCTGCCTGTCGGTATAGTAACGCACCTCATTTATATTAAAAATGGTTTTAATTGCACGTCATTTCTCCGCCAAGAGAAGCAATGCCCTCAGCCCATGACAGATACCCACTCTAGCGCTGACGTCAACTCCCTTGGGAGCCGCCTTACTCAAGCCTGCTCATGCCACGAACAGGGGGACTACCATCGGGCTGAGATCCTTTATCGCGATCTCATCGGACAATACCCGGGAATCTGGCAGCTGCACTTCAATTACGGATTGCTGTGCGACGAGACCGGTCGATATGAAGAGGCGCTGGAAAATTATTTCGCGGGGCTGGCGATCAATCCCGCAAGTGAAGACCTTCACTATAATGTTGCTATCTGCCAAAAAAAACTTGGCCGTATCGAAGCGGCCATCGACAGTTATCGCCGGGCTCTTGATATCGCCCCTGACGACATCGATTGCCTGTACAACCTGGCCGGATGCTATCGATCGCAAGGAGACGATCGACGGGCGGCCCGAGTTTACCGCGAGATCCTTGAACGCGCACCCCGGCATCTCCCCTCGCTCAACAACCTGGCCTATGTG
>JARFQM010000367.1 GCA_029287755.1 Desulfofustis sp.
CGCGCGGTGCGGACGCCTTCATCGGTGAGGACAAAGATGTAGCGGTACAGGAACAGGAGCTGCACGGCAAAAGCCTGCGGCATCTTCAATTTTTCCAAAGCTTCACAGATCGCCGGGAAGCCGGTTATCGCAACCAGGATGATTGCGGCACTGGCCGTCAGAATGGCACGTAGCAGAATTGAAAGGCAGGAGACCCATCCGCCCCAGATGTCGAGGGCGCCGATCTGCAGGACGACCTGTCGGTCGAAGATCGGGTTGAAGAGACCAACCAGCAGCGCAAAAGGGAGGACGAACAAGATCTTGCGCAGGATGTAGCCCGGTGGCAGGTCGCCCACTGCGATCAGGGCGACCGGATAAATCAGAAACGGCAGCATTGCCGAGACCTGGTACTTGTCGAAAGACACGACGCAGACGATGAAGCAGAGCGTGGTCAGCACCTTGGCCCTCGGATCGAGACGATGTACCGCGGTCTGGCGCAGGGCCAGCAGGTCGAGCTGCTTGAAGTCGAGAAAGGAGCCGTCTATGGCCAGCATTATCCTTGCCTCCTCCTGCGCAATACAACGCCGATCAGGGTGCAGATAACCAGGGTCAGGGCGCCGCCGACGATTCCCGAAAGAGTCTTGCCAAGGCGTTGATTGTTGTCGTTCCCGGCTCCTTCAGGCAGGGTGTAGTCAGGTAAGAACGCCATCTTCTCCTGAACAGCGGTCAGTGCTTCGTGTGCCTTGAGGCCGGGCACCGGCAGGTCCTCCGATCCAGTGATCCTGGCGATCGACCATTCGAGACCATCCGGTTGTTCCGACGCGAGCCAGGAAAAAAGCCCGCCGATCAACACCGCCGAAAGCAGGAAGGCCGTCAATAGCGAACGCACCGGCAGTTCGCCGACCGGCTTCTCCTGTATGACGCTTTGCAGAACCTCCGGGCGGGCGCGATAGACGAACGAGACGATCAGGGCCGTGACCACGCCTTCAATCACGCCGATAGCCAGATGGATCGGCTGCATCAAGAGGACAAAAGTATCGAAGGGCAGCGAAGAGACACCGGATACAAAGGTTTGCAATACGACCCCGAGAGATCCGCACTGCAGGGCCACCACCGCGGCAATGATTGCGGCAAAGACCATACGTGACTGACTCGGTTCCCTGCCTATCAGTTTGCTGTAAATGAGCGGATGAGCGATAAACGCCGGGAAGACTCCGAGATTGAAGATGTTGCAGCCGAGGGCGAGCAGGCCGCCATCGGCAAAGAACAGGGCCTGGACCATCAGGATTGACGCAATTGTCAGAAAAGCCGCCGACGGGCCGAGCAGAATAGCCAGCAGCAGCCCACCGCCAAGATGCCCGCTTGAACCGGTTGCCGGGATGCTGAAGTTGATCATCTGGGCAGCAAAAACAAACGCCCCGAGAACCCCCATCAATGGCACCTTGCGGTCGTCAAGCTGTTTGCGCAAGCGTGCTGAACTATGGGCGATTATCCCTGCTGAGGCGGCCCAGAAAGCTGCCCCGACAGCGGGAGAAACGAGAGCGTCCGCCATGTGCATCGTGTGATGACTTCCCGTGCTCAGTTGTAAGGAAAATGTACAGCAAAAGCCTGTTTAGCTGACACTCTAGAGGGGCAATGGCTTCAGCGTCAAGGCCAAAGTGCTACGATTTGCAAAATCGTAGCACAGACGAAAGGGCGGCTAACGAGCCAGCTGAATGACAAATTTGAGAGGGGTCTTGCAGCTTTTGCACAAAGCTTTGTAGCGATGCGACACCCGGTTATGCATGATGCTGGTCAGGTGGTGTTCGCGACAGTCGCAACGATACAGGAAATTGCGCGGGACAATCCGTGCAGAGGTGGTCTGGTAAGCGTGACAGCGCACAGGCTGAAGACCGTAACAGTCCTGCAGGACGCGCCGCCATTCCGACCCGTGCGGCCGCGGCCGTTGTCGCTTTTTCCGGGCCTGCCAGTTAACGACCAGGTGTGCGACTTCATGAGGAATCGTCTTCTCCATGAAGTCTTCGAGGTTTTCAGTCAACAATTTGAGGTTGATCCGCAGGGATGTCTCACCGCTACGCTCGACCTTTGCCTGCCCCGCACAGCGTCCACGCAAAGAGAAATCGATCACAGCCTCGGGTAACCGGATGGCGTAGAACAGGCGCGCGCGATGTTCGGCCGCCCGAACTGCCGCTTCGGCCATTTGCATGATCTGTTCTGGGCTGTGGGTCGTATGCATGTCAGTCAACAGGGTCGCGTCAATCCGTGTCGCATGTATGATAGCCGGGGCAAGCCGATATGACAACTGATCCCGTCAAGCGAGATCAGTCTGCAGGGTCTTGATCAATTCCCTGGCAGGCTGGTAGCCAGAGTGGATGCTGAGGGCTTTTTCGCAGTCGATCCGGGCCAGGGCGTATTGCTGCATGTCGTGATAGGTTTGGGCTCGGCCAAAG
This sequence comes from Desulfofustis sp., assembly GCA_029287755.1. The sequence goes on from JARFQM010000367.1 coordinate 2,430, forward strand.
AAAGTGTCGGCACGACTCGGATTGATCTTGATCGCGCGCTCAAAATCCTTCAAAGCCCGGTCGTACCTTTTCAGGACCCGGTAGCAGAGTCCGCGATTGGCGTATCCCTGGTCACTGTCCGGATCGTACTTGATCGCGTTGGCAAAATCCTTGAGTGCCCGCTGATAGCTGCTCATGGCGAAATATGCCATTCCCCGGTGGTTATAAACCAGCCCGCGTATTTTACGGTCAAGCTGCATGCCGAGCAACTGGGTATAAAGAGCGATCGCTGTTTCCAGGTCGTGGTTGCTGTGGGCCTCAAGCGCATGCAGCATGGTTTTTTCCAGGTGACTGGCCATGGTCGAAGGGATCGGCCCCATTCTCGCGAGGGGCTCGTTCGCTGTCGGGTAAGAGATGGCAATGTCGTCCTCGCGACTGGCGTTGCTTACAGCAATGGCCCGTCGCTTGTGACCGTGTCTGCGGATTTCCTTCTGATAATCACGAATCTCCTGGAAGATCAGGTCTGAAAGTGTCAGCGTGGCATTCAAAGAGGCCAGCTTGCGGCGGATCGACTGATTGGGCAGAGAAATGTCTGATTTGTAGACCAGCTCGTGCTCCACTTCGGCCCAGGCATCCTGCAGGATGGTGCGCAGCTGGATTTCGCAAACTCTTTTTACGCCCGGCAGCAGCCGTCCGCGCTGATGTGTTGCAAGTCGGATCGAATGGTGCACCGAATCATAACCGAATTCGCGGAACGAGTGTTGACTCGCCTTGCTCTCGGTTTCAAGCAGCTCGAAATGAATCGCAATCAGGCTGGAGACGGTTTCGACATCTTCAAGGAAGGGACAGACAATGCGCAGCCCGAAAAAGTCGTTGATCGTGACGATGCGGTGGCGGCCGTTGGCGGTGTTGTGTTTGCGCAGCTTGTCGAAATACGCCTCGAAGCTCTTGACCCGAAACTTGATCGCCGACGTGAGACCCTGTTGTTCCAGAATCAGGCGGATCTCCTGAGCAAGCTGCTGCAATGCAGCTTTGTGCGCGGGCAGCTGCTTCTCGTAAAGGGCTTTTGCCTTGCTGCGCTCTGGTAATCGAAGATGGCCCATTGAGGAATCTTTCATGCGGCAGAACTCCAGGCTGACATTTAAATGGTTGTTTTGATCTAACATTCTAACCTGAATCGGCTCAGTTTGCACCTTGCGCCCACAGAATGAAATGCTGCCGACAGGTTGACGTTGACTCGGGCGATGGCATAGTTTACCAGGATGTAATTAGGCTCCGGACGATCTAAAAAGGAAGCAGACGGATGAGTTATGTTTACTTGAATGGCGAATTCATCAAGGCCGACGAGGCGATGGTCTCTGTGTTTGACCAGGGATTCCTCTACGGCGACGGCATCTTCGAAAGTTTCCGTTCGATTGGTGATCGCATCTATCAGTTCCCGCAACATTACCAGCGGCTCCTGCAGTCCGCAGAGGCTCTCAGCTACCCGATGACATTCACCCAGCAGGCACTCGAAGCGGTCCTGATGGAACTGCGCACCAGGAACGCCCTCGATGATGCCTACTACCGGATTACCATTACCCGGGGCAGGGGTCAGGTCGGTTTTCAGCGCGAAATGGAAAATGACCTGACCTGCCTGGTGATCGGCCGCGAGTTCCAGGGATTTGATGGTGTTTTATACCAGCAGGGAATCCAGCTACGGGTGGCGCAGACGCGCCGCAACGCCCCGGAGGCGATCAACCCGAAAATCAAATCGATCAGCAACCTCAACAGCCTGTTGGGCAAGCTCGAAGCCCATGCGGCAGGTGCCTTCGAGGTTATCATGCTGAACAACAAGGAGCACATCTGCGAAGGGGCTTCGTCAAATATCTTCTGGGTCAAGGATAAGTGGATATTCACCCCGGATGCATCCACCGGCCTGCTGGAAGGAGTAACCCGCTCAACGATCATGCGGCTGTGTGAGGAAACACTGAACCTGCGGGTGATCACCGGGGAGTTCAAGCTGCAGGATCTGAAATTCGCCGACGAGGTCTTCATCACCTCCACCTCGCTCGAAGTCATGCCGGT
>JARFQM010000412.1 GCA_029287755.1 Desulfofustis sp.
CCGCTTCTATCACTGCCTATTATTGTGATCGGCCCCTGTTCAAACTTTCCCAGACTCCCAGTGCAGCTCGAGTCACTGACTATTTTGAACAACCGGCAAATCATCGAGGACTATCACGATCACTTGAATACATCAGAAACACAGTCAGACCGGGCAGTAACTGTTCAGCTGCGCAACCGATCCACCTGGGTTGTCGGATGGCCCCAGGCCGTAAATCCGCCCCCATCCCTCCTTCAGCCGCAATACATCCAGCGAAGTGCTTTTTATAACACAGCCCCTGTCCCAGAACAACTTCCTTTTCATCAATCCAGAGACTATGCGAAAAGATTTTTTGTCTCCGCTCATTAAAAGCAAGCAGAGGGCCATTGCCTGGCTGGACGGCCTGCGCCAGAGCTAGATTCCAACCGAGATAAGCGTTGCCAGCGCCACTGAATTTGGGCTATGGTTCGATCTATGCGCCGCGCCTCTTCCAACAATGCTGAGGAGTTGTTATTTCCAGTCCTGCCAAGGCGCTCGGTCGGGCCTGCCATTTCCCACACCCCAGACTGGTGAACCACCCTGACACTCATGATCACGCTTGACGAAAACTCTTTGATTGGTCACGGAACTCTGCGGGCCTGCTACCTGCACCCCCAGAACAGGGAACTCATCATCAAAGTGGGGCTTCCCGGCAGACAGGGCGGAGAGGATGCCAATCGCAAAGAATTGATGAGCTACAAAAAAATCCGACAAAGCCATGAGCGCCTTCACCATGTCAGCCATTGTCACGGTTTTGTGGACACGGACAGGGGAAAAGGACTGGTCTGCGATTGTATCCGCGATTTCAACGGCAACATCGCCAAAACAATCTGGGATATCGTGGTGTACCAGGAAACCTGCAATATTGCTGAAATCCAGGAGGCGGCCCTCGCCCTGTGCAGCTACCTTATTGCCAACGACCTGTTTTTATTCGATATAAACCTGAAAAACATCGTCTTAAGAAGAATGCAGGACAATTCGTGCAGAGCCTATGCGATAGACTTGAAAGGCCCCTACGACAACAAGGAGTTTCTGCAGTTGTCGAGCCGGATAAAATTTTTTGGTCGAAAAAAGCTGAAACGGCGATCGCAACAACTGCTTGAAAGAATCGTCCAGTTCCGTGAACAGCGGGAACTGCTGAAAAAGTCGGTAAAATAGTTCACCACGCCTGAACCGTTCAGATCTGCTCGAGTTTCAGATAGAGGTCTCCCCTGCCGTGCGGACCGGTTGCGCCCCGGCCCCGCAGTCTCAGCTTGGTGCCGCTCTTGCTGCCGGGAGGGATTCTGACTCTGAGCATCTCCTGCCCCTCGGCCCCTTGAGTCACCACTTGGACACTTTTACCGTGCTCAAGTTCCTGGCCGGTCAATTTCATCAGATAGGTGAGATCGTCAGCCCCCGATTCCCAGGCTTGGGGGACCGGCTCTTCCTGCTCTTTCGCCCCTCCCAGAAGAGACCCGAACGTCCTGCCCATGTTTTTAAGCAGTGAGCTGGATGTACCCCCTTCAAGGCCCTTGCCGGCAGATCTCATTAAAGCCGGCCCGGCCAGGGAACCAAGCATGAAGAGACCGCCAATGAACAAGCCTTTGCCGCCAAAAAAGCTTTGCCGGACAAAACGGCTCGATGAGCGGAACCCGCTGCGCTGGAACTCCTGCAGCAGCCCTTGGAACATGGCCTGAAACCTCGGGTCGCGAAACAGGTCGCGCAGAATATCTTCCTGGCTGTAGGAGAAGCCGCCCGGACCGCCATTGTGCTGCCAGTCCATGCCGGCCGCTTTGGCCGCATCGTACTGTGAGCGCTTGTGCGGATCGGTGAGGACTCCGTAGGCTTCGGCGATCTCCTTGAATTTTTCTTCCGCCTGCGGGTCATCGGGGTTGCGGTCCGGATGACAGCGCATCGCCATCTTTCGGTACTGGCTGCGAATCTGCGCTTCATCCGAATCCGGGGTCACCCCGAGAATCGCGTAGTAATCTTTAATCCCGCCTTCCATGCGCGTGCACCACCATTACGTTTTATAGCTCAAGCCGGCCTCGTGGTCCGCCTATTCCTCTAAGAACTATATAAAGAGGCTGGAAAATTGCCACCGCTTTTCCCTCTCCAGGCGGACCATTTGTGCAGAACTGCCCGAGAAACTCTGCTTGCCGCTTGTCTCAACTCCAAGAGTCGTTTATGGTTGTACAACCTGACGATTATTACTGATTGGGGACACATCAGGACCATTGATGACGACAAAAATCCGCCCGCATCACTCACCGATCAGGGGGTTTATCTTTCATCTGCACCCGCGCAAAGTGGTTGCCGAAACGATCAGGTTCACCCTCAGTTTCGGCCTGGGCGGCATGGCGGCCACCCTTTTTCTGGTCCTTGTTCTCACCGGTGTACTCCAGCTCTTGAGTTATTCGTCCGACAGCGCCGAGGCCTACCAGTCGATCATTCATATGTACGCCGGTCCCTCGCTGGCCGGGTTTATAAGAAACGTGCATCACTGGGCCGGCAATCTGCTTGTCCTGGTCAGTTTACTGCACCTGCTCAGGGTCTATCTGACCGGTGCCGCAGACCGAACCCGCAGACTTAACTGGTTGATCGGCTGTACCTTGCTGGTGCTGGTGCTGGGTGCCAATTTTACCGGTTACCTGCTGCCCTGGGACCAGCTTGCCTTCTGGGCGGTCACCATTTTCACCAATATGGTCGGCTATGTACCGCTCGCGGGAGTCCAGATCAGCGAGCTGCTGCGGGGCTCGGCCGAGGTGGGCCCGGCCACCCTGGAAAACTTCTTCGCCATTCATGTGGGCCTGATTCCCCCTCTTATCGTCGTGCTCCTGGCCTACCACTTCTGGCTGATCCGCAAATCCGGAGGACTGGTGCGTTCGCGAGACAGCGGTCAGCGGCCTGCCATGGTCGCCGCGGTACCCACCCTGGTAGCGCGGGAGGCAGCGGTCGGCTTTGGTCTCTGCGCACTTCTGCTGCTTTTTTCTGCTCTGGTTGACGCACCGCTGACCGACATTGCCAATCCCGGCGCCAGCCCCAATCCCGCCAAGGCGGCCTGGTATTTCATGGGCCTCCAGGAACTGTTGCTTCACCTTCACCCGACCTTTGCCATCTTTATCGTTCCCCTGCTGATGTTCCTGCTGCTGGCCTCGCTTCCTTTTATCAGGCAGGCTGGACTGGAACCCGGCCTCTGGTGCGGAGGAGGCCGGGGCAGGTGGACGGCGGCCATCTCTTTTCTTACCGGCATGGGCGGTGCAGCTATTCTGGTGGTGGTAGACGAGCTGGCCTTCAAAAACAGCGGCGCTCCCCCTGTGCTTGCACCCTGGCTAAGCCGAGGCATGGTACCTCTGCTGATCCTTGTCATTGTCCTGGGGCTGGTTTATCGGCTTCTGAGAGCGAAGAACTTCAGGCCATCCCAATCCCTTATGGCTGTCGTTCTGCTCTGTGCAGGAATGATATGCGGTCTCACGGTGATTGGCATCTGGTTCCGGGGACCCGGCATGATGCTGGGGTTTTCTTTCTAGAAGGATGACAGCCGTGGAACAGGAACAGCACCTGCATTTGGACACTCCCAGCCAGCCCAGGCGCCGCACCCTGCTCAACCGGATCTGGGCCCTGATCGCTCTACTCGCCTTTGTCGAACTGGGCTGGCTCAGTTCCTCGCTGCTGAGGGCCCGGAAAAGAAGATACGAGCGCCGGGAAGGGAGCCGTTACGTCGAGGCGGGCCGGGTGGAATCATTCAAGGCCGGAGACGTCAAAGCAGTCCCCGAGGCTCTGCTGTTTCTCGCCTGCCTCGAGGACAATCGTTTCATCGCCTTGTCCAGGACCTGCACCCATCTTGGCTGCGCGCTCTCCTGGGATACCGCAGAGGACAAATTTGTCTGTCCCTGTCACGGTTCAACCTTTGATCGTGCCGGAGTTGTACTGACTTCACCGGCCCTGCGTCCGCTCGATTTCTATCCGGTTCGTATCGAAGACGGACATATCAGGATCGATGTCTCAAACCCACAGCGACGCGAGTCTTTCGACGCCTCGCAGACGACCACTGTGTAATGCACGCTGAACAGCCAGACAGTAGCCCCGGCCCGGAACACGACGGCACCAAGGACGATTCGTACAAGTCCCACGCCTTCGAGCTGACGGCCCTGGCTGCGCTGGTCGTCATTCTTATCTCACCGCTGATTTATCTGCAGCGGGATGGTTATCGCATCGGGCCGGAGCCGGAACCCGAGCTCCATTTTGTCGGCAGCCCCCGGTGCGGCGAATGCCATCAGAACGCCTACGACAAGTGGCGGGATTCCCACCACGACCTGGCCATGGATATCGCCACCGACGACACCGTGCGTGGTGATTTTAACGAGGCGAGCTACACCGATCCACACAACCAGGTGACCAGTCGTTTTTTCAGAGAAGATGGGAAATTCCTGGTCACCACCGAAGGGCCGGATGGGTCGCCCGGGACCTTCGAGATTACCCATGTATTCGGTGTCTACCCGGTACAGCAGTATCTGGTGCCTTTCCCCGGAGGCCGCCTGCAGTGTCTCAATATCGGCTGGGATGCCCGAGAAAACAGGTGGTACCGCCTGCCTCCCTACGAGGTGAAAAATACCGACGACTGGCTCCATTGGACCAGAGGCGGCCAGACCTGGAACGGCATGTGCGCCGAGTGTCATTCCACCAGGGTGGTGAAAAATTACGACATGGCGACAAATGATTATCGCACCGCCTGGTTTGAAATCAATGTGGGGTGCGAATCCTGCCATGGCCCGGGCTCACGCCACGCGGCCTGGGCCGCCAAGCCCCCCCTGGCCCGCCCCCGGGTGGAACACGCAGACCTTGCCGTCGTTACTTCGGGAATTACCAGCAAAGAACAGATCGCCCTCTGCGCCCCCTGCCACTCCAGGCGATTTCAGCTGGGTGACAACCCCCATCTGGCAGGCGATGTGCTCGACATCATGGTACCTTCCCTGGTCGAGGAAGGACTTTATTTCCCCGACGGTCAGATCCTCGAAGAAGTGTATGTCTATGGATCTTTTGTCCAGTCGAAGATGTATCGCCACGGGGTTCGCTGCAGCGACTGCCACGATGTGCACAGTCTGGAACTGCACCTCGAAGGCAACGAACTCTGCCTGCAGTGCCATCGGGCCGCAGAGTATGACCGTTACGAGCATCATTTTCATAAGCGAGAATTCGAGGGTAAACCCAGTAACGGGCATCTCTGCGTCAACTGCCACATGCCAGGCCGCACGTACATGGGCATTGATTACCGCCCCGACCACAGTCTCAGAATTCCGCGTCCCGACCTCAGTCTGACGATTGGCACACCAAACAGTTGTTCCACGGCTGATTGCCATGCGGACAAAGAGCTGAGCTGGGTTGTCGATTATTACCAGCGCTGGTACGGCAAAACCAGAAAACCGCACTACGGCGAGGTGCTTGCCGCCGCCAGGTCCGCTGAACCGGGTGGCGGTGAGGCCTTGCGTGCCCTGGCCAGCGACCAGCTGACCCCGGTGATCGTCAGGGCGACAGCCCTGTCCCTGCTGCGAAACTACCCGGGCAGATTGACCACTGAGCAGTTGCTTGCCGGGCTTGATGATGCTGAGAGCCTCATTCGCTACTCGGCAATCAGGGGCCTCCAGAACGCCGAACACGCAGTGCTGCAGGCCCATATCGCCCCCAAACTCTACGACCCGGTGAAGGCAGTCAGGATTGAGGCCGCCGCCGCCCTCGCCCGCCTGCCGGAGCGCATGATCAGAGAAGATGATCGTGCCGCTTTGGCCGCAGGCCTGGAAGAGTACCGGGTGGCAATGCGCTACAACAGCGATTTTGCCCCGCAGCGCTACAACCTCGGCAATCTGGCCGCAGCCCTGGGCAACGACGATGAGGCGAGAGACTTCTACGAGCAGGCCATCGCCATCGACGATCAATTTTACCCGGCCAAGGTGAACCTGGCCATGGCACTCAACCGCCGCGGCGACAACCAGACAGCGGAAACACTGCTGCGCGAGGTGCTCGACCAGCAGCCGCAGCTCCACGAGGTACGCTACTCACTGGGTCTGCTGCTGGCCGAACTCGAAGAGTACGAGAAGGCCGCCGACATGCTCGGCGAGGCTGCCGACGGCATGCCCGACTACACCCGGCCGAGATACAATCAGGCCCTGGCTCTGCTCAAGCTGCAGCGCTATGAGGAAGGTGAACGAGCGCTGCTCGAGGCACTGGAGGTCGATCCCGCTAATCGAGAATATTTTTCCACCCTGGCCAACCTCTATCTCAACTTCAGGATGATCGGCAAGGCCGAACAGTTGGCCCGAACCATCCTGAAAAGCGATCCGGATCATCCCGACGCCACCCGTCTCCTGGAAATGATTAATCAGGGCAAGAAAATTCCTTAATCACAGAAATTCCGGCCCTGGCGATCGACTTGATTATCTTTACGCTACTTAATACAATTAGCAGATAGGCTGAATTTACCCCCTCCACCTCAGAAACTTGTATGCACATGGCTACTCGACAACAAAAGACGTCTTCCCCCTCTGTCAATCTGAACAGTCACGAATGGTACTTGAACAGGGAGCTTACCTGGCTGGGCTTTAATCAGCGGGTCCTGCACGAGGCAACCGATGACCAGGTGCCGCTGCTGGAACGGGTCTTTTTCGTGGCCGTGGTCGGCTCCAACCTGGATGAGTTCTTCATGAAGCGAATCGGCGGCCTGAAGCAGCAGGTCGGGGCCGGGGTCAAGAAACTGACCATCGACGGCATGCTCCCCCAGGAACAGATCGATGCCTGCTACAAGGTCGCCCAGGGCATCCTGGTCGAACAGCGCCGTATCGAGGGTATCCTGCGTGAGCTGCTGGCCAAGGAAAATATCCGCTTCTGCCGCTACGATGAACTGACGGCGACCCAGAAAAAAGAAATGGGCACCTATTTCAAACGGGAAATCTATCCGCTGCTCACCCCCCAGGGGATCGATCCGGCCCATCCTTTCCCCTTCATTTCCAACCCTGTCTCTTATACACATCTGACGCTGCCGAC
>JARFQM010000423.1 GCA_029287755.1 Desulfofustis sp.
GCATCCGAGCGTCCGGATCTTCTTCCTGTATTCAGCTTCAACGGCATAGGACTCTGGCTTGCCAAAGAACGCGGCAGGGGCAAGCTGGTTGGTACGAGCTCCCGCTACAAACACTGGCAGGACCTGCAGGGCAGGATGCCCGAAGGACTCAATTGAGGTGAAGTCATGACACTGCACAGACAACTTCTGCTGTTTACGCTTATTCTCTGCTTCTTCCTGTTTGTCGGGGTATGGATCTACAAGCTCCAGACCACCAGGATATTTCTGCAGAATCAGCTCGAAGTCCACGCCCAGGATACTGCTACTTCGCTGGCGCTGTCACTGTCTCCCCTGGTCGGCGGGGACGATCTGGCTGCCGTGGAGACGATGATGAACGCTATTTTCGACCGCGGCTACTACAGACAAATCTCTTTATCAGATATCGACGGTACAGTGGTGGTCAAGCGTGTGCTGCCAGTCGCCGTAGATGGGGTGCCGGACTGGTTCATCGAGATGCTTCCCCTGGAAACACCCGGCGGCGAGTCCCTGATCATGACCGGCTGGAAACGCGCCGGGACACTTTATGTGGAAAGTCATCCAGGCTATGCCTACCAGACGCTGTGGCAGACCTTTATCCGCATCACCGGCTATTTTCTGCTGACGGGTCTCATCGTTTTCGTCATCGGCAGTACTGCCTTGAAGTATCTTCTTCGCCCCCTGCGCCGGGTCGAAGAGCAGGCCGATTCGATCTGCAGAAGAGAATATACCATCCAGGAGCCTCTGCCCAAAACCCGGGAACTCAAACGGGTGGTAACTTCGATGAACAAGATGACTACCCGGGTCCGGGAGATGTTTGAAGAACAGTCGCAGATAGCTGAGAAGTTGCGGCAGAACGCCTACGGTGACTCTCTTACCGGACTTGGTAACCGGCGATTTCTTGAAGGACAGATCGATGGCACGATGACCGGCAGCGAGAAGGTAGTCAAGGGGGTTTTTCTCTTTGTCCAGATTCAGGGGCTGCAGAAAATTAACGACGAGAAAGGCTACGGTGCCGGCGACGAGCTGCTGCTGAGAAGCGCAGAAATTATCGCTGAAATTCTCGGACCTGAAATACCGCACAGCAGCGCCCGACTCACCGGCGGCGACTTCGGCATATTTCTGCCCGATGCGGACAAGGATGACGGTGAGAAGATTGCCTCCAGACTGGCCGATCGCCTCGCCGCGCTCCCAGGCGAAGGTCTGACCCTCTCCGATGAGGTGTTCAGTATCGGAGGTGTCTACTACAGCAGCCACTGCACCTTCAGAGACCTGCTTGCCAAAGCCGACACTGCCCTGGCTGTCTCGAAGCACGAGGGTCCCAACAGCTGGCATCTCGAACCTGCCGATTGCGAAGATGGCCAGCCGCATCAAGGCAAGGTGTGGTGGCGCCAGAACCTGGAGCAATCCCTGGCGGACCGGGCCATCAACCTCTACGGCCAGCATGTGGTGCACACCGGCGCACCCGCGGTGCCTCTGCACATGGAACTCTATTCGCGAATTACCATCGACCAGGAACGCGAAGTAGCGGCCGGCGTCTTCATCCCCCTGGCCGAGCGAGCCGATGTTATCACCCAGCTTGACCGCAGGGTTGTTGAGTTGGTCCTGGACACCTATCATTCATGGCAGGACAGAAAACTGGCGGTCAACCTGTCGGTCACCTCCCTCCTGGATGCGGAATTTGTCGACTGGCTTTTGAGTCGATTACATACCCAGGCTGATAAAACGCTGGAAATCTATTTCGAGCTCTCTGAAATCAGTGCGGTTCGCAACCTCGACGCGGTAACAGCCTTCAGCCGTCAGGTCAAAGAGCTGGGACACGATATAGGAATTGATCATTTCGGACGAAGCTTCAGCAATTTTGGCTACCTCAAGTCGTTGCAGCCCGAGTATGTCAAGATAGACAGGACCTTCACCAGGGAGCTGGAATCCGGTGACAGCGACGCCTTCTTTTTTGTCGGGTCGCTAAGAAGTGTGGCGCACAGCCTGGACATCAAAGTGATTGGCGAGGGGGTGGAAACCGATGCACAGCGCACCCTGTTCGAAGAGTTGAGAGTGGACGGTTTCCAGGGGTATCTTGTCGAGCAGCCGGTTCTAATGACCTCGAAAATCTGAGGTGCGGAGTTTTTTGCTGAAGGCTAATTTGAAAAATCGGTATTTGGGCTCAAGATCAAGGAGCGTGTGGAAATTTTACCGCAGGCATACAGTAAATATTCCGAGGATAAAATTTGCCTGCGCAACGCAGAGACTGAGTAAAAAGACAATTTTTCAAGGTGGCCTAAAGTATGTCGTCGACGGTCAGATCCGCACCGACTTCCTGCATCTTACGGCGGACGTCCTTTCTGGTGCCGAGTTTCGCCCGCGCCTCCTCGGGCAGGTCGGTCAACATGATGACCTTGTTCCGGATCAGTACCTCGATAAGATCGTCGAGTACCCGGATCATCTTTTTGTCGGCCTCCTCCAGCAGAGCCTCGTAGGTTCCCGGATCATGCTCGCTGGCCAGAAACTCCTGCAATTCCTGCTCGGTGACCGGGGTCAGTTCAGCTTTTCCGGAATCCTTGTCTTTACGTATGGCGACAATCTTACCTTCTTTATCCCTTTCCGCATAGAACATGACGTCCCTCCCCTTGGATCTGCCGTTGCAGGTTACCTTAGATTATATCCAAATACGCGTAAAAACTCCTGCTTTTTCGATTTTTCTTTTTATTTTAAATATCCAACATGTATGATATTTAGAGCGAGAATTTTCCAGAGACACCATGACAGAGCACTCAGCTAATACAACCCGGCAGAACGCGACCATCACATCAGAAAATGATGTGGAGTCATCGTGGAAGATCAGCAATGTGAGCGACACCGTCGATGATCCGATCGCCGACTGTCTGGTAATCCTCTCCAGGATATACGGTCAACCAATCTCCAGAACCGCACTCCGGGCCGGCCTGCCGCTGGAAAAGAACCGTCTTTCGGTGAGCCTCGCCGCGCGGGCTGCCGCCCGTGCGGGACTCTCCTCCCGGGTGCTGTCACGTTCGATTCACCAGATGTCCACCCTGGAGCTGCCCTGCATTCTGCTTCTCACAGCGGGCAAGGCGTGCGTGCTCACCGACATCGACTTCAGCGCCCAGACGCTGACCGTTATCATGCCCGAGTCGGGCATGGGCAAGGAACATCTTCCCATAGCCGAGTTGGAAAAGAATTACACCGGGTACGCGATTTTCGTGCACCCGTCGTTCGATCGCCTGAAGGACGCCTCCACCCTGGAACGCCCCACCCAGAAAAGCTGGTTCTGGGGAAAAATGCTGTCTTCCTGGCGTATCTACCGGGATGTGCTGGTGGCCAGCTTTTTAATAAATGTCATGGGTCTGGCCACTCCGTTCTTCATCCTCAACGTTTATGATCGAGTCATTCCCAACAGTGCCTTCGAAACACTGTGGGTCCTGGCCATAGGCATTGCCATCGTCTATTTCTTTTCACTTTTGATGCAGAGCCTGCGCGGCTATTTCGTCGACCTGGCGGGCCAGAAAGCAAGTCTCAACATGTCCGCCGAGCTGATCGAGAAGACGCTGGGTATGAAGATGTCCGCCAGGCCCGAATCGGTCGGCGCCTACTCCAATAAAATCCAGCAGTTCGATTCGATTCGCGATTTCATCACCTCCTTTTCGATCACCGCGCTGATCGACATGCCTTTTGTCATTCTGGCCTTGTTGGTCATCTGGTACCTGGCCGGGCCCATCGTTTTCGTCCATATAGTGGCCATCTGTTTTCTGATTATCTATTCATTGCTTATTCATCAGCCACTGAAAACCGCCATAGAAAACACCTATCAGGCCACCTCGAAGAAAAACGCGATTCTGGTGGAGGGTCTCTCCGGCCTGGAAAATCTCAAAATGCTCGGCGCCGAAAGCAAAGTCCAGAAGGACTGGGAGGATTCCATCTCCCTGATTGCCCGCTGGGGCTCGCGCTCCAGGTTTCTGTCCACCTCGGTCAACCATATCGCCTCCTTCGTCCAGAACGGCACCGTGGTCGCCGTGGTTATCGCGGGCGTCTACTCCATTTCCGAGGGGTTTCTGACCCAGGGCGGGCTGATCGCCATCGTCATCCTGACCCGGCAGGCGATTGCGCCCGTTACCCAGTTTGTGGGTCTGCTGGCCCGTTATCACCGGGCCCGCGCCGCCTATCAGACCCTCAAAAAGATAATGACGGTACCGGTCGAACGGCCGCCCGAGTCGACTTTTCTGCATCGTGCAACCCTGCGCGGTGCGGTTGAATTCAAAAGCGTGTCATTCAAATATCCCGATCAGAATGCTTATGCGCTCAAAGACGTCTCTTTTGCACTCGAGGCCGGCGAACACGTGGGCGTGATCGGCTCCATCGGCTCGGGCAAAAGCACCCTGGGCAAGCTCCTGATGGGCCTCTACGAACCGGAACAAGGCATGGTCACCGTCGACGGCACCGACACCCGCCAGATCGACCCCAACGACCTGCGCTACTTTATCGGCTGCGTGCCGCAGGATATCACGCTCTTTCGGGGCTCGGTGAAGGACAATATCATCATGGGCCATCCCCATGTTGAGGATGAGGCGATACTCCGAGCTGCCGAGCTCTCGGGAGTCACCGAAATCGTCAGAAAACACAGCGCCGGATTTGATATGCCGGCAGGCGAGCAGGGACGGAGCCTGTCAGGCGGTCAGCGCCAGACGGTGGCGCTGGCCCGGGCGCTTCTCCATGACCCGCCGATTCTGATACTGGACGAACCGAGCAGCTCCATGGATGCCCGCACGGAAAAGCGCCTCTGCAACAACCTCAAGAGTATCCTGGAGGGCAAAACCCTGGTCCTGGTGACCCATCGCGCGTCCCTGCTGACCCTGGTCGACCGGGTAATTGTACTCGATAACGGCTCGATCCGGGCAGATGGACCGAAAGACAATATTCTCGAGGCCATTCAGCGCGGGCAGCTGAGCTTGTAAGGAGTAAAACTGACGGTGAGCAAGAACGCTTCACAGAAAAAATTTCGCCAGAAAGATCTCGATCTGGTCACCGATATCAGGACAACTATTCTGGTCGAGTCTCCCCGGGGAGGCAGGTCACTGATCTGGCTCACCCTCATTCTCTTTGTCTGTGCAATTTACTGGGCTTCGATTTCCGAAGTGGAGGAAGTGACCAGGGGCCTGGGCAAGGTCATTCCCTCCAGCCAGATCCAGATTATTCAGAACCTCGAAGGGGGAATTCTGGCCGAAACCTATGTCAATATCGGCGATATCGTCGACAAAGGGCAGTTACTGATGCGGCTTGACGAAAAACGTTTTTCAGCGCCGTACAAGGAGTACCGCCTCAAGTATCTGGCCCTCATCGCCAGAGCTGCCAGACTCATTGCTGAGACGGAAATCACCGAAATGATACTTCCCGCGGAATTGGAACAGGAAAACGCGGCCATCGCCGCCCGCGAATGGCAACTCTACAACTCGCGCAAGGAGGAACTGGCCACCACCATCGAAATCCTCGAAGAAAAAGCCAAGCAGCGGCGCCAGGATATTGCCGAACTCGAGGAGAAACTCACCGAGGTGACCAGGACTTACCAACTGTTGAAGAGAGAGATCGAACTCACCGAGCCGCTCGTGGGTCAAGGAGCCGTTTCGGAAGTTGAGCTGTTGCGACTGCAGCGAGAGGCCTCGACCATGCTGGGCGACATCGCCGCCACCAAGCTGGCCATACCAAGAGTCAGATCCCAATTGCAGGAAGCCTTGAAAGAGATCAAGGAAGAGCAGCTCCAGTTCTCCAACAGTGCCAAGAAAGAACTCAACGAGGTTCAGGCTGAGCTTGACGCCCTCTCGGCCACCTCGGTGGCTCTCGCCGACCGGCTGGAGCGGACCTCGATACGCTCTCCGGTGTATGGCACGGTGAAACAGGTGCTGGTCAATACCGTCGGCGGGGTTATCCAGCCCGGCATGGACCTCATTGAGATCGTACCGCTGGAGGACACACTTCTGGTGGAGGCCCAGATTAAACCGGCCGACATCGCTTTTCTGCGACCGGAACAAAAGGCAACGGTCAAATTTACCGCCTACGATTTCACCATCTACGGCGGGCTTGAGGCGCAGCTCGAATACATAAGCGCCGATTCGGTTATTGATGAAAAAGGCAATGCCTATTACCAGGTCAATGTGCGAACCAACCAGAATTATCTCATGGGTAAAGAAGGCAAAATGCCGATTATTCCAGGTATGGTTGCGACTGTGGATATCTTGACCGGCAAAAAAACCATTCTGTCTTACCTTTTGAAACCCATACTCAAAGCAAAACAGACTGCTCTGCGTGAACGATAAAGATGAACATCCTGCTCTGCAGCCAAAACGAGAATATTGTCAAGCGCTGGTCGAACGGTCTGAGATCCGGCAACAGCGTTTTTGAAGCGCCATCCCTGGAGGCAGCCTATCGGATACTCAAGAG
>JARFQM010000466.1 GCA_029287755.1 Desulfofustis sp.
CTGTCCCGAGAATTCTGGGGAGAGGTACACTATGCAGAGAACAATTATTCATCAATGGAGAGATTGGCTCCTGGAGTATATTGGCGGCAACAATTATGAGTTGATCCAAAAAGATACTCAAGAAGTCTTTGCGATTGTGGCTAAGGATGCCATGGATGCAGAAAATAGATGTCAAAATATCATTAAAAACACAAAACACGAACGGGTTTGAAACACGACTCGATATTTGATTTCTCATTAATATTGATGCATTTTCTCCGGATTTTAGCTCAATCAATAGTCTAATAGGAAAAAGTGTCCTTTGGTTTCCACGGTTTGAGAGTGCTCCTCATATATTTACATCGTTCCTGTTAAGGCCCGATTTCTGCAATCAGAATAAGACTCCACTGACCACACCTTTGCAGCTTTCCCTGCAGCTTTAATTGTGCGTTGCAGAATTAAATATGGATTTCATGCTTAGTGTTATAAGCAGAAGGTTTTTACATTGGAAAGAAAAAGATCACACAGTAGAGAAGAAGCAGGTCATGGGTGTGGTCACTGTCAAGTTAATCACATAGTGTGGTGAGAAGTGACCCGATGATCCCATGTAATCTTATAATGTCAGTAGCTGAGGAGGAGACAATGAGCCTTAAAGATTGGATTGTGCCGAAATACCTGCACTCAAGCCCCAAAGTCCGCATGAAATTTGTTGAGAAATCAAGTGATGCTCGTATTCTTAAAGAAGTTTCGGAGAGTGATTCTGATTCTATGATACGTAAAGCTGCTGCAGAGCGTCTAGAACTGCTTAAAAGTTCCTGAGGCAACCAGCACAATTGCAGTAGCACTCGTCAGTCAACTCACCTATGGCATGTCTGATCTCTTCATTACCGTAGGTGAGTTAGTCTTGAAGACTTTTAAACCAAATGTTTCGATTTTGTAGGTATCTTCACCGTATGGCTTCTTCCTGATGCTCTTTCTTCGAAGTAATTCTCAGACAATTGACACTGCTGAGAGCAACCTCTCAGTCGGGCATTTCTCGGTATCGATAAAGATTCATGAATGTCAAATAGTTAAGCTATATTTCTTTTCGAGATTACCGTAGCAAACCTTTTGAAGATAGCCTTAGTCTCTTTCTCTAAAAAGGTCTCTTTGCGTAGCACAAGCTTGGAAAGATCTGAGGAAAACAGCCTTCTGAGCATTGTGGTTCAGAATAGTCTGGACGAGAACAACGTTTTTCGCAGAGGCCCCTGCTATCTCTTCAAGAGAAATCCAAACAGAATCGTAAGTCCTAATAAACGCAATCTAGAGGCTGGAACGGTCAATGTCGTTGATAACGGCGTCCGTAACCTCCTGTGTTGTGGCTTTACCTCCAATATCTGGGGTCATAATCCCCGCTTCGCAGACTCGCTCTACCGCCCCCATAATCTTTGTGGCCGCGTCGTGTTCACCGAGGTGATCGATCATCATCGCACCGGTCCAGAATGTGGCAACCGGATTCGCGATTCCTTTACCAATAATGTCAAAAGCAGAACCATGGATTGGCTCAAACATTGATGGAAAGTGCCCCTCGGGATTTATGTTGCCTGTTGGCGCAACACCGAGGCTGCCCGCAAGTGCACCCGCCAGGTCTGACAAAATGTCTCCATGCAGGTTGGTCGCAACTATGGTGTCGAGACTTTGAGGGTCCTTCACCATACGCACGGTCATCGCGTCGACCAGCATCTTATTCCAGGATACTTCAGGAAACTCCTCAGAAACCTCTGCTGCAATCTCATCCCACATGACCATCCCAAAGCGCTGCGCGTTGGATTTCGTCACCACGGTGAGAAGCTTTCGCGGCCGCGATTGCGCCAACTTGAAAGCAAAACGCATAATACGTGTGATACCGGTCCGAGTGAAAATTGAAACTTCGGTTCCCACCTCTTCAGGAAAGCCGCGATGCGCCCGTCCGCCATTACCTGAATATTCACCTTCTGAGTTCTCACGCACAATCACCCAGTCCAGATCGCCGATTCCGGCACTGCGTAAAGGTGAGGTAATACCCGGAAAGATTTTTGTGGGTCGGACGTTGGCATATTGATCAAAGCCCTGACAGATTGGTAACCTGAGCCCCCAGAGAGTAATGTGGTCAGGTACATCCGATGCACCTACGGCACCAAAATAAATCGCATCAAATTCTCGCAATTGCTGAAGTCCATCTTCTGGCATTAATGCCCCATGCGTTTTGTACCGTTCTGAACTCCAGTCGAACGATTTATAATGGAATTTCAGATCGCCCATGCGTGTGCCGACTGCATCAAGGACAGCTTGACCAGCCTCGATGACTTCGGGGCCAATGCCATCAGCGGGAATTACTGCAATATTGTATTCACGCATTTAAAAACCTCTCATATGATCTATATGTTTGCATCCAGGCCACATCAATGTGTGCCACAAGAATTCATACCTTTCTGTTAAGCCTAAACAGAAATAAAATTCTGCTCTAGGATTAATGCACTATAAGGATTACAAGGATCCCCGAGCAAACGTGATCAGATACCAAACCAGCAGGATTACACCGATGGCACCGACAATCTCGGGGTACCAGCCAAAATCGTAAATTTCGTATTCTTCGTCTTTCTTTTCCATCTCAGTTTCTAACCGCCAAGGCCCGGCAAAAAAAGTGCGATTTGCGGAAAGGCCATGACCAGTGCTAGGCCGATTATTTGCAGGACAATGAACGGTAAAATCGAAATAAATATTTCCTGTAAGGTTACATCCTTGGGCGCCACAGATTTAAGGTAGAAACAGGCAGGCCCAAAGGGCGGCGAGAGCATGTATATCTGAATGTTCATCGCAAAGAGAATGCCAAACCACACCGGGTCGTAACCTAGTTGGGCTACGACCGGGGTGAATACCGGAACGGTGATGAACACAATGGCAATCCACTCCAGGAACGTTCCGAGGAAGAAGATGATCAGCATCATGATAATGATGATGCCGATTGGCGGCAAATCGATTGCGGTAAGAAGACCGGCCAGGAAACGTGTACCGCCCAGAATATTGTAAATTCCGACAAGGCTGACAGCTCCGATGATAAGCCATATAAGAGCCCCTGAGGTGAGCATCGTTGCCCAAAGTGCTTCACGGATACCCTTGATCGTTAACTCACGGCGGGCCGCAGCGACAATCAGCGCACCAACCGCACCGATGGCAGCAGACTCCGTGACCGTGGCGATTCCTCCATAGATTGAACCCAGAACTCCAAAAATAAGAAGAAATGGAAGGATCAAGCCCTTGAGGTGGGCGACCCTCTGAATAAAGGGCAGTTTTGCTTCCGGTGCGTTGTAGACCGGCCCTAGAGCGGGATTCAGCCTCACCCGAACAAGGACATAGGCAACATACAGAGACGCCAGGAGAATTCCAGGCAGCACCCCGCCTGTAAACAGATCTTTGATAGAAACATTTGCCTCGGCACCATATACAATCAATACGATGCTTGGCGGGATCAGTGTCGCGAGCGCTCCGGAGGAGGTGAGAACACCTATGGATAGCTTGCGGTCGTAGCCAAGCCGAAAGAGTTGCGGCAAGGCAATCACGCCGAGCAGCACGACTTCGCCGCCAACCACCCCGGACATTGCCGCCAAAATGACGGAGACAGCAACTGTCTGCACGGCAACCCCGCCGCGCAATTGACCGCCGAGGATTGCCATCGAATTGAACAGCTCTTTGGCAACCCCGGACCGCTCCATCACGTTGGCCATGAAGACGAAAAACGGCACAGCCATGAGCGCATGCTTGTACATCACCTTGCCCACCGCCGAACTCACCAGGATGAAGCCATTTTCACCGAAGGCAAGATACGCAGTCGTTACTGAGATCAGAAGCGTTGAGGCGCCAAGCGGAACACCAATAGCCATCAGGCAGAATAGCGACACCACGATCGCTATCGTGATATATTCGATGCCCATTATTTAGCCCCAATCTCAGTGGACTTTTTCAATTTCTTCGATGGCGTGAACAGGTTCGCTAAAAGCTGCAAGAGATAGAGGAGAGCAGCGACAACAAACATCGTTTTGATGTAGGTGGGAGAGGGCGGATCGAAGGCGCTGCCGGTAGTCTGGGGATTTTCCAGAATCTTGACCATTGGACCCCAGAGCATAATACTGAGACCTGTGACGCCCACCATTGAAATAAGGATTGCAATCTTGGAAAGCCTGTTCCAGAGCATCTCGCCGAGCAGAATCTCCATGGTTGTCACGGTGATGTGTCGCCGTTGCTGAGTCACTGCACCGACGCATAGAAGCCATGCAGTGGCGACGATCATCATGATCGTTTCAGATGTCCACGAGGTTGGCGCATTAAAGGCATAGCGCATGATGACTTCAAAGACTGAAAGTCCAATTGCGGCAAGGTAGAAGACCCCGCAAGCTTTGCCAAGAAAAACGCTCAGCTTGCTAACGCTTTCTACGAAACGATCCATACTTTTTCCTTACGCCAAAAAGGATCGGCCGGCGAACTGGAGCCCACCGGCCGACGAATTTTTACTCCAGAAGTCCGATCGTTTTCATGAATTCGTAGTGCGCATCAAGTGCCGCACGCGCTTCAGGAGATTTGCCTGCGGTCTCTTCCCAGGCTTCAGCAGCAAGGACAC
This sequence comes from Desulfofustis sp., assembly GCA_029287755.1. Next base: position 4,613 of record JARFQM010000466.1, read on the forward strand.
GGAATTTGTCTCGTTCTGCCTGCGGCCAGTCGACGACCGTGATATCACCACCAGCCTTGTCTTTGGCGACCTGGGCCATGTCCTGCAGATCAAGTTGGCGACGCACGTCATCATAGCAGGCGTAGAACCATGTCTCGAGGGTAAGCTTCTGGTCGTCGGTCAGCTTATCCCAAATACCTTTATTAATCGTAAACTGGCGGACCGCCATTGAATGGATACCCGGATAGATCGGATATTTAGCGATTTGATGGAATCCGCTCGTGTGATTGTTGATGTAAGCCGACGCGTCGGCGGCATCAATAACGCCCTTTTCCAGAGAGGTGAACACATCGCTGAGCGACATAGATACAGGCGCTGCCCCGGCGGCTTTAAACACGGTTGCAGCAAGCCCGCCCGGAGAACGAACCTTGACACCTTTGAAATCATCTACTGCTTTGATAGGAACTTTGGCTACCAATGCTTCCTTGGCCACTGCTCCGCAACCAACCACATGGAACGCTCCCGGAAGTGTCGCATCCCATAGAGCCTGGAGAGCATCACGCCCACCGCCGTATCGACAAAACGTTTGAACTTGATCAACTGTATCGTAGCCGGCGATCAGGTCACCCAGGATGGCAAACGCAGGATTACGGCCAGTGAAATAAGAGACTGCCGTCAGGTCTCCACCGAGCACCCCGGCCATGACAGCCTCAGGTGTCTCATTGCGGTCTACGATGGCATTGATTGGATAAAACTCCGTTGAGATTTCTCCACCAGTCATGGCCTTAAGGCGCTTACCCCATTCTTCGTTAATGTACTTGAACTCGTAAGCTCCGGATTGGGTTGACGTCTGCAGTTTTAGTACAATTTCGGCATTTGCTACCGTAGCAGACATAATGAACGCTGCACAACAAGCCAACAGAATCTTCTTCATACCAGCCTCCTCCCCGCATGGTGCGGGATCTTGTTTTTTTAACAGACGTTCTCGGGGTAATGTGATGAAAACATTTTTGAACGAATGTGTCAATGCATACATTAAAATATTTGACGATGCTGAGCTAAACGAGTAATCTCTCTTTAGAAAAGGAGTTCTGCTCATGCCGATGACCAACAAAATAACCCGCGTCGATGACGCCTACGCCCGCTTAAAGGAAGAAATTCGCACAAACCGGATGCCGCCTGGTTTTCAGGCCACTGAGCCTGAAATCGCATTGCAGCTCGGAATGAGTCGAACACCGGTCAGAGAAGCACTTATCCGTCTGGAATCTGAGGGCCTGGTTGAGCTCATCCCGCGTCGGGGGGCTCGCGTCCTGCCAATCAACGTCAACGACATGAAGGAAATATACGAAATCCTCACGTCCCTTGAGCCTGACGTTGCAGCGAATATCGCGGCCCAAAAACTAACAGGAGCTGAACTGCGGCCCCTCGAGAAGGCC
>JARFQM010000013.1 GCA_029287755.1 Desulfofustis sp.
GACATACTGGGCGATGAACACCCCGCAATAACTGCCGACCCCGCCGAACACCACCAGAAAAACGAAGGCCGCGCCGCTGGCCGGGCTGGCGGCCGAGATTGCCTCGAGGCTGTAGTTGGAGAGAAAGACCCGGTCGGTGAATTCCATCACCGTGACCGCTGACATCCCCATGACCAGCGGCAGGCAGACGCCCAGCACCTCCCGGTAGCGCTGGCTGGCCCGCCAATTCTGTAGTTTCTCTCTCATGTTTGGCAATTCGATTACCTGTCGGATGGGTCCGGCGACCTCACGAGGTGTTTGAAAAACCGGCAGCATTAACATATTCATAACCTGCGGTAAATAGTAAACCCCACTTTATTAAGTCGTCCAACTTTGCTATGCTCCCGGGTGCGCAGATCCATTCGCGTTCACTCAATGGAAAAGTCCGACAAGCAAAGGGTAAGGTGGATACGTGCCGGTATTTGAATATGAAGCATTGGCTCCGGACGGCTCCCGCACGTCAGGGATAATGGATGCCGAAAGCGAGACCGCGGTGCGGGCCCGGTTGAAAAGCAGCGGCCAGTATCCGGTGGCAATCACTGAATCCGGCGCAGTGCACCGTTCTCTTTCCGAAAAACTGGGCAACTGGCTCAGCCTGAAACGAATATCTTCAACAGAGGTCAACGTCTTCACCAGGCAGTTGGCCACCCTGATCGGTGCGGGGATCCCGGTTGATTCGGCCCTGGCGTCAATTGTTGATCAGATCGACAATCCCGGCTTGAAGCGGGTTGTCGCCCAGCTGCGCGAAGCACTCAGCCAGGGTGAACCGCTGAGCCGCGCCCTGCAGGCCCATCCCGAGCTTTTCCCGGCAATGTACGTGAACATGGTGCGGGCCGGGGAGGCCTTCGGCTCCCTCGATCTGGTGCTGTCCAGCCTGGCCGATTTCGGCGACCGCTACGAGGCGGTCAGAACCAGGCTGCAGGCAGCCATGATCTACCCGGCCTTCATGGCGGTGGTGGGTGTGGGTGTACTTTTCGTGCTGATCACCTTTGTCGTTCCCGACATCATGCAGATCTACGCCAAGATGGAGAAAGCGCTGCCTCTGCCGACCAGGCTGCTGATCGGCTGTGGAACGCTGCGGCAGCACAACTGGTGGCTGCTGCTGTTGGCTGCCGTCGCCCTTGGCTTCGGGCTGAAAAAAGCCACTGCCGGGCCGGCCGGCCGAAAAATCCGCGACCGCCTGCTGCTGAAAAGTCCACTGATCGGCGGGGCGGTAAGAAAAAACATGCTCTTCCGGTTCTCATCGACCCTGGAGAATCTGCTGAAAAGCGGAGTGGATATCATAGACGGGCTGGAGATAAGCAAACGAGTGGTGGACAACGCCTGTATTGATGAAGTCATAGATGAAGCCATCGAGGAAATCCGCGTCGGGCGCAGCATGGTCTCCCCCTTCGCCAGGTCCCAGTGGTTCCCATCCACCGTCGTGCAGATGATGGCCGTGGGGGAGTCAAGCGGCAGCCTCGAGGAGATGCTGGCCAAGATCTCCGCAGCAAGCGAACGTGAACTCGAGGCGGCAACACTCGGCATAACCTCACTTATCGAACCGCTCCTCATTGTAATAATGGGCTTTCTCGTCGGCTTTATTGTACTGTCTATTTTGTTACCTATATTTGAAATGAATCAGGTCATCGGTTAAAAAATTGTATTTTTGTTCAAATTCTTCGTTGTGAATGGAAATTGAGTCCTCGACGTATTACCAATACGCCTGCGGGTCAATTTCCATTCACGCCTCGACTTTGAACAAAAATCCTAATTTTTAAATTTTTGGGGAACATTGTGTTTTCGATCAGTCCTTTCGCACGCCATCATATAGGATCGAAAATCCTAATTTTTATATGTTGATGCACTCTATCGCTGCCACATGCACAGCACCTTGAAGATGAGACGATTGCAGAGAACTACGGGCGCACACGGCTTCACCCTGATCGAGCTGCTGGTGGTGCTGATCATTATCGGTATTCTGGCCGGCTACATCGGTCCGAGAATAATTGGCCGCCCCGAGGAGGCACGGCGCACCAAGGCGGAGGTCCAGGTAGCCGGCATAAAGACCGCTCTGAAAATGTACCGGCTCGACAACGGCTTCTATCCGTCCACCGATCAGGGGCTCCAGGCACTGGTCGAGTCACCCAAGAGCGGCAAAATTCCCAAGAAATGGCGGGCCGGGGGGTATCTTGACGCCAACCGCGTGCCCATGGACCCCTGGGACAATCCTTTCGTCTACCTCAGTCCGGGACTCAACGGCGATTTCGATCTCAGTTCCTACGGTGCCGACGGCGAGCCGGGCGGGGAAGGCGACGACCGCGATATTAACAGCTGGGAACTGGAGTGAGCAAAGAGCGCAGTACAGAGGGCTTTACCTTAGTGGAACTGTTGGTTGTTTCGGTATTGATAGCGATCATGCTGACCCTGGCTGTTCCCCGCGTCCAGGGACTGTTTTTCAACGACCCGCTGACCCGCTCTGCCCGTCTTCTCGTGTCGGCAATCAACGATGCCAGGGGCATGGCGCTCACAGAGGAACAGGGGGCTGTGCTTCTGGTCGACCTGGCCGCTAAAAGGATAAAGATCAAAGCGCAGCACCAGCTTCGTGGGCAAAGCCGGGCCGCCGCCGCGGAAACCGTTACGGTGCAGTTGGCTGATTCAATTGCCGTCGGTTCGGTCTGGTCCCTCTCCAGCGGTCGCTCGCGCAGCGGCAAGGTGCCGGTCTGGATCAACAAAAGAGGCATGATCGAGCCTGTCGTGATCGAGCTCAGGAAGGAGGACCGGATTATATCGGTGCAGGCGGCACCGTTCCTGGCCGAGGTCGCAGTGCTCACTGGTGCCATTTCTGTTCCCGACCCTTTGCTCGCCGCTATTGTCCCGGCGCACTGAGTCTTTTACCAGTTGAAACTGCACGATGAGCGCCATAGCAGATAAAGATAGAGGTTCCACTTCCGGATTCACCCTGCTTGAGGTCATGGTCGCCACTGGGGTGCTGGCCATTGCCCTGACCGCTCTTCTGACCAGCCAGAGCCGGACCATGCAGGTGGCCGGCAACAATAATTTTTTACACGTTTCGGCCCAGCTCACAGCCCGGCAGATGTCCGAATTTCTTGCCGGGGATGGGAGTTCGACGCTTCGATCTGCATCCTTTGATTCACCCCACGAAGATTATTTCTGGCGGCTGGAACTCGGCCAGCCCTTTAATGGGGTGGACACGCTGCCGGAGGGGGTTGCGGGATACCTGCAGCGCATTGACCTGGAAGTCGGCGATGAGCGTCGCGATCAGCGTGCTGCCATAACCAGGTACCGATTTGACCCGGCCCGGCAATGAAGCAAAAACGGGCTGCATATGGAAGGGGCGGGTTCACCCTGATCGAGCTTCTGGTCGCTATTGCGGTGCTGGGAGTTTCACTGACCCTGGTTCTGGGGATCTACAGCTCCGTCTTTTCAGTGGTGGAGCAGGTGGATCAGAATGGTTCCCTGCAGAATCGCTCAGCACTGCTGATCGATCAGCTGCAGAGGGATTTCCATGGGATCTACAAAGGAACATCAGGGTTTCTCAGGGCCGAGCCAGGACAAGACCCGAGAGGCGACACCCCCCTGCTCGAGTTCACCACCTCCAGCATACTGCGATTCAAAGACTCGGTATCCCGGGGGGCGATTGCGCTGGTCCGCTATACTTTGACCAAGTCTAAGATTAATTCTAGTTATAATCTCTATAGGACTGAAATTCCTTTTTTGTTTGGCTCAGAAGAATCTGAATTTGAGGAACCGGTGACGATCCTTGTCTGTGATCATGTCGCCGCCGTCAGGCTGAGCTTCAAAGACCGCTACGGCGCCTTTGTCGAAGGCTGGGAGGCGCGTTCATCGGCCCTGCGGAAAGGTCCGGACGACAGCCGCTTCCCCTCCCTGGTGAGAATTGAAATCGAGCTGGCGGACGGAGAGGGCAGGGGAGATAATAAGACGGTGTCGCAGTCGATGCTCATTGCCCCCTGGCAGTTGATTGGCACCGGGAGCGGCGGCAGCTGAGATGAAAACGGAGAGGCCGAGAGATGAGCGCGGTATGGCGCTGCTGCTGGTGCTGGCGGTGATCGCTGTACTCGGCGTGGCGCTGCTCGCCTTCAACGAGCGCACCGAGTCGGCCATGGAGCGGGCCTTCTATGTCCAGGACCGGGTGCAGCTGATGGCGCTGGCCGAGTCCGGCGTCGATATCGGGCTGGCCGTGCTTTACGTTGACCGGAACCGGAGCGAATATGACAGCCTGGGTGAGGACTGGTCGAGGCTGGCCGGCCGTGAGCTTGGGGGACTTTTCGAGGATGGCAGCCTGAGGGTCCGCATCGCTGATCTCTCCGGGCGCTTTCCCATCAACCGACTGGCGGCATCCGGGTCCGCTGGTTCGGACGGTGCTTCCGAGGCCTATCGAGCGCTGCTCGTCCGGCTTCTCACCAGCGGCCAGTTTGCGGTACAGGATGAAATCGAAGCCCGGATCATTGTCGACAGTTTGACGGACTGGCTGGACGGCGATGACAGAACACTGCCTTATGGAGCGGAAAACGATTTTTATCTGAGCCTGGCGGAGCCGCGTCCAGCCCGCAACGGACCGGTCGAGTTCATCGCTGAGCTGCTTCAGGTCCGGGGAATGAGCGCGGAAATTCTGTTTGGAAGTGATGAAAAGGTTGGGCTTGCCGAGTATATTAGCATCTACGGCAACGGCAGGATCAATATCAATACGGCGCCTCCTTTTCTGCTGCAGATGCTAGCGCCGGGAATTTCAGAAGAAGACGTCAATATCATTGATGAATTTAGAACCGGCGAGGATTCTGGCGCAGCGCTGAAGCAACCGGACTGGTACCGTACTGTCCTGGGCTGGCCCCAGAATATCGTTATCGAGCCGTCTTTGATTGCCACGCAGAGTTCGTATTTCAGGATCGAAGCGACGGCTCGCTATCGTACCCGTTCTCTGAGCATGCAGGCAGATATAGGCCGCACGGATGAAGAATTGACCTTCCACTATAGGAGCATGGACTAGCCGGTTAACCGATGGGCCCTGAACGACGATTAATACTGGATGTGAGCGACGGGACAGTAGCTGCTCTGTTGTGTGAGACAGGGAAGCGGTCGTTGACGCCGGTGGCTTCGAGTTTTAAGGAGCTGAGCCTGGAGGAGAACGTCTTCGACGCGCTCGAGGAGGTCCTCCGGCGCTGCGGGGCAGTGGACTGCAGATGCATTCTGGCGCTGCCGGCCTCGCTCTTTCTTTTCAAGAAACTGAGCCTGCCTTTTAGCGATAGGCGGAAGATAGATGAGGTACTCTACCACGAACTGCTGGATCTTGTCAGTTTTGCAGACGAGCCGATTTTGTATGATACTGCGGTGATCGACTCGACACCCTCTTCGACCCGCCTGCTGGCGGCCATCGCCAAGGAGGGGGACCTGTCGCCCTGGCTCGAGATCCTGGAGCGGCACGGACTGGGCATCGACATCCTTACCGTCTCGCCCTGGGGCAGTCTCATGCAGCTCAGTGCTTCTGCGGACGGGACCGGAGGCTCGTTTGCTTACCTTGACGCCGGCCCCCGTGCATCCAGTTTTTTTCATGTCGGTAACGGCGCAATTGACACCATTCGGGTTCTGCCAGGGGTGGCCCCCGACTTCGGAAAGAGCCTCGCAGAAGAACTGCGCTGGTCCCTTCGGGCCCTGCAGGCAGAGGGCGCCGTAATCGGGGGCGTTGAACTCAAGGTGGGCGGCAGCAAAGCCGAAGAGCTCGATACCAGCCTGCTCGGGGAGGTAACGGAGTTCTCCGGGGTGGAAATCGTCGACTCTGCTGAACTGGGCCTGTCCAGCAACCAGGCCCTGCAGATGCTGCCGATTTACCTGGTTCCCCGATTGTGGGCCCTGGCGGCCCTGCGGATTGATGAGGCGCGGCTGCTCAACCTGGTGCGCAAGAAAACGGACCCGCCCCCAGGCCTGGCACTGCTGAAAAGATTCGCGCCGGCCCTGATTGTGTTGCTTGCAATCGCCGGCCTGGCGGCGGGCTACCAAGTATATGAGTACCAAAAAATGGCCGGTGAGCGGGCCAAGCTGGTGGAGGAAGCCAAGCAGATTTACAGCCAGACCATGGGCGGCAGAAAGCCGATGACCGATCCGGTGGCAGAGCTCAGGGCCCGCATCAAGGAGATCGATCAGTCGGTGGTGGCCTCTATCGTCGAGCATCCCGAAATCAGCTCGGTCGCTCTGCTGTCGGATATTTCCCAGCGGATGCCGGCCTCGGTACAGGTCAGCGTCGAGCGCTTTTCCTTCGACCGCAGTAAGGTGCGCATCGACGGAGTGACCCGGGCCTACAACGATGTGGATTTGATCAAGAAGAGTCTGGAGCGTTCACCCTTTTACACGGCTGTGGCGATAGACTCGGCCGGTAATGCCGGGGACGGGTCGGGGGTGAAGTTTTCGCTCACCCTCGTCTTGTGATGCGGGGACAGCATACTGAGAAAATGGTGAATTACGACGCCAGAGCAGGCGGGCAGGGTCGCCTGAGCCGACGAGAGCGCACAGTGCTCTGCCTGGGCCTTGTGCTGGTGATAGGTGTGCTGCTCCATCAGCTGGTTGTCGACCCGTTTCTTGCCCGCAAGAATCGGATCGAGCGTTCGCTGCAGATCAAGGCTGCCAATCTGGTTGAGATGAAGCTACTGCAGGAACACTATCAGCAGGTCAGCGCCAACGAGCGGGACATCATGGTTCGGCTGCAGGGCCGCAGTCCCGAATTCAGCCTCTTCACCTTCGTCGAGCAGCAGATTGACGCGGTCAGAATGAAGGAGCGGGTCACGTCGATCAAGCCCACCGTTTCCGACTACCAGACGGGAATCAGGCAAGCCGCCATTGATCTTAAAATTGAAGGGGTGGTATTGGCCCAGCTGGTTGATTTTCTCGCATCGATAGAGTCTTTTAATGAGGTTGTCTTCGTCGAGCGCATAGTAGTGCAGAGCAGCGCAGCAGAAGACGGCCTGCTCGATGCCATGCTCAGCGTTGTAACTTTTGAAGTGGAACCGTCGTCATGACCAGCTCTGGAGGATATATTGGCAACCAGTTCGGCTCCGCCGCACGCCATATCGTCGTGCTGCTGCTGCTTGCCGTGGTCTGCTATTTCGGGGTAAAAGCCTTGTACAGCAGGATCGACAACAGTTTTAAAGAGGGCCGGAGCCTGACGTCAGAGCAGGCGATAAGGCAGGAGGCTGAGCCGGGGCAGACCCGCGACCCGGTCGCCGAGCTCGACAAAGAGGCAATCACCCGGCGCAATCTGTTTCTGTCGTCCGGTCAGCAGCGGGGCGGCGTCAACTATGGCGGACCTGAGGCCGTCAGCGACGGGCTCCAGCCTGATCTGCTGCTGGTGGGCACCATTGTTGAAAGCGGAGGCCTCAGT